>NZ_KV833928.1:0-40452 GCF_001837725.1 Enterococcus sp. HMSC072F02 | reverse complement strand
CTTTTTAGTGGTAACATCCACACATCTCCTTTCTAATTGATTGATACTTGTCTATCTTCAAAAAAACTCTAAACAAAAAATCTAGAAATTTGTTATTTAAAAATAAACAAATAAAAAATATAATAACGAAACAAAACAAACAGATATACAAATCAACACGTCTGTTCAATACTCATCCCTACCAAGAAATTGTATCTTCTGTAGACTATCTAACCCCAAATAAAATATAACGTCTTTGATTTTATTCGTAAAACTTAAGTTAAATGCTAATTATTTCATTAAAGATAACAGTTCTCAATCATCGATATAGCTGATTTTACTCTTTGGTGTTATGTGCAATATACGCCTAGATTAAATAACTTATACATTTTATTTTCAAGCTATCATCATACTTATTCATATGTTATTATTCTAGCATAAAACAAGGAGGGATTACATTGAAATCAAAAATTAAATTGTTTCTGACTACCTGTTTACTCGCCGTCGCATTTGCCATCCCAATCACGACTGTACATGTGATACAGATACCCAGCAGATATTGGAGGAGTATTATGAAGAATTCAAAAATGAATACGCTTCCTTCGATCAGACATTTGAAGAATTACTTCGAATTATTACAATCAACCATTCAATTCCGCGATTTCCGAAGAAGACCAATTGCGTGACTACCTAAACACCGTCAATGAGCACTATATTCGTAAAGAAGCCGAACAATTATCCAAAGACCCGCCTCTTTGGTCATTTAATATCGGAAATGCTTTGGAGAATATCACTTTTGAAAAAGTACCGACTTATCATAAATATGATCTGATGAATATCGTTCAACCAGGAGATATCATTTTCGAACGGAAAAGGGCTGGAATCACTCCAGTATTTCTTCATCATGTGATGATCGTAGAAGGCATTTATGAAGAGACACATAGCATCAATGGAAAACCAGAGACCTTCACATATATCCGAACTATCGAAGCAACTGATTATAGTCCTATACTTGAAACAAAAGCTGGAGGCGTTGTTTACGGTGTCTTGGATGATGAACGATTCGATTATACTGATTCAACTATTTTAAGAGTTCCAGCAGGGACAACAGCACAAAGAAATGCAGCCATCTCATTTATGCGTGGACAATTAGGTAAACAGTATAGTGTATGGGGAGATATAATGGGACGGGATCGCTCATCCACTAGAAATGACTGGTATTGCTCTTCCCTTATCTGGGCTGCATATATGAACGCAACACCTGATGGTAGAATCGATGAGCTAACTAATGAAAATGATCCTAGTTTCCAAGGTATTGATTTAGAAAGAACAGATTTTATTAACGGAATGGGTGTAACTCCAAATGATATAAAAAAATCCGATAAAGTCGAAAAAATCAATCCTTTTTTCGTAAATTATAAAGATTACGCAGAAAACATACGATGGTCGAACGCCGGCACTCCTATAGATGGCGAAGATTTCATTTTTAGCCGCGGTTCCAACTCATACACCTTAAGGAATGATTATTATTTCATCGCCACGGACAAAAATAACGGGAGACCTTATGCAAGTACACGTCTTACTTTCGGGCGTAATCATTCTGGAACGATCGTCGTAGAATTCGATATGTTCACCCGTTTTCTTTTAACAGACGAAGCAAGAGCCAAATTTTCTGACAGGAATATCCCGCTTATTCCAGAGACGATCGAAGATCATGATGTTCCGAACTATGTGATGAACTGGATCAATACCTATACCCAATGTTCGTTGGAGATCGTTTATTCTAACAATATCTCTACTGACAACAATCACTTAAGATATAATCCTTCTTTTACAAAAATCACGAAGAAAAAACATCCAGTCAATCCTTATCAGATCAACCAAGTCGTCCATACACCGCCTGCCTTCACTCAGCAAAGATTTGACTATACAGAGAACCTCAGTATCTATGACAAATATGAAATGACGCGACCGAATCCTTTCAATGCAGATGTTTCTTATAATCGAGCTACACCAAGCTGGTATTATTTTTACAATAATTATCATGCGTTGATAAAATTAGAGAATGGTACCTATCGCCACGCCTCTTATCTAAGGATCCATGGTTCATTCACAACTGCTGCTTCTGTCAGGAATGGTTATGGCTTCAATCATGATTTCACGATGACGGACGAAGCAAAAGCGATTTATGGGAATTATTTCTATCATATCGGCGTGAATCAGTCAGTGGATTATGCGATTGACTGGCTAAACCGATACACAAAAGAAAACACCCTGATCGTCTATTCCACTAATATAGATAATGATGTTAGGAAATTGAATGATGGTACTGCCACGGTCAGAAAAGCAGTTAATGATCAAGGGAAATTCGTGTACTGTATTTTGTAGTTCCTCCTTACAACATATGACTGTATTACTAAAAAATAGGATAAAAAGCCGCGCCAAAAAGGGACGACTTTTTATCCTATTTTTGAAAATCAGGTACTTCAATTCTTTTATAACATGCAGCGAACTGTTTTTCTATTTTGATCCTTATGGCACAGAATTGGGCAGCAGGCTCAAAAGCTTGTATTTGTGGGGACAAGTCCTACCCAATCAAAAACACGAGAAGCTGTTTTTGATTGCCTGTTCTTATCACTTGATGCAGGGCAGCTTTTTCACGACCTCTTTGCTTCATATATTTCTTTGATTTGCTTTTCGGATAACGGCGTACCGAATGGCAGTTTTTCTTTTAGAAGGTCTCTTTCTGGTGCGTCTACGCCTACATTGACGACATTTTCAATGGGTACACTATAATGATGGATATGCCCGTGAAGGTTTCGAATGGTGTCGTTAGGTCCGAGTAACATTGGATAATGCGTCAAGTAATATTGCTGATGATCGAACTTCACGATAGCACCTACGTCATAAAAATAAAATTTGGGACTGCCATCAGAAAGTCCAGGATCGTTTTTTTCTAAATAACGGAAGAACGCACGACTGTCATGATTCCCTTTGATCAAGTGGATCGTTCCTTGCAGTTGACTGACTAATTCTAAGATGTCTGCATTTGCTTTTTCATACTGCGGATGCATGGCAAGATCACCTAGATGATAGACGTGATCCGTTTCTTTTACTACTGCATTCCAGCTGGTGATCAACTGTTGGTTCATCTCATCTACATTTGCAAAGAGTCGCGGAGCAAAGTCATTTTCTCCTAGTAAACGCTCATGAAAAAAGTGCATATCACTCGTAAAATAATTCATGTTTCTCCTGCCTCCCTTTTCCTTAGAGTAAACAAAATTGCTGATCGGAGCAACTCATAACATCTAAAAAAGCTGTGAAAAAACCACTTGATTTCAAGTAGGAAGAAAATTTTTATCACCGCTCCTTTTCTATTCGTTTTCTTGTTCACGGTGTTCTTTCACCAGTTTTTTCTGTAATTCTTTATCATAATTTCGAGCAACGGGTGTCAAAAATAAAACGATTCCACATAAAAGCGTACCAATTACCGCAATCAGAAACATCTTTTCTACACCAATCTTATCTGTCAAGGGGCCGGCAAATATTAAGCCAGTCGGCCCTGGCAAAGTCATTAATGAGTTGAATACACCTAAGACTCGTCCTAAAACGTTCGGTTCATAACTCTGTTGGATGATCGCCATCAGTAAGGTATTGAAATAAGGTGTGGCAAAACCTGCCCCGGCATTCAGTAAAAGAAAATAAAAGAATCCCTGTGTTGTCCCCGGCAACAATCCACTAGCCCCAATCGTGGTACCTACGACTACATAAGCCATGAAAATCGGCTTCATCCGGTCTTTCCATTTTCCAAAAAAGCCAATCACCGCTCCACCTGCAAGCATTCCTACTGAATAGACTACTTCGACAAGACCCGCCTGTCCTACATTTTGACCAAAATAGCCCATCGTCATCAACGGATACAGACTGGCAGCTGGCATAAACAATAACGTGAACACAGCACCGTTGAGCATGATATGCCAAAGACCTTTATTCTCGTACAATTTTTTCACACCAAATTTTGTATCTGTCAACAAATGAATGGTTTCTCCTTGCGAAATAACCTTAGGGATCGTCACAAAAACAAGTAATCCCACACCAAATACCGCGCCTAGCACATCAAGCAAAATCAGCCAATTGATAGGTATCACTGTAAATAAAAATGCACCTATTGCAGGCGCAATGATAAAATTCGCTGACTGGACCATGCCTAGCTGTCCATTGATACGTGTCAGCTCTTCTTCTGGGACCATCGTAGGAAGGATCGATTGGATCGTCGGCATCTGGAAAGTTTGAGCAATTGCACGAATGAACAACGATACAAACACTAGCCACAACGGAAATGTGTCAGAAATCGTACCGACTACTACCAAGACCATTGCAAACAACGCGACAATGATATCTGTCAAAATCAACAATCGCTTTTTGTCCCAACGATCCACCAACGGACCAGCAAACGGACTCAGCAAAACCATTGGGATCATACCTAATAACGTAGCAAAGCTCAAGATTGTTGCTGAACCTGTTTCTTTCGTCAGATACCAAATGATTGCATATTGCACGATCATACTCGTGATTCCAGATAAAAACTGACCTGTCAAAAACAAGTTGATATTTTTACGCCAATGTAAAACCGGCTCCTTTTCTTCTCCCATATCCTTCCCCCACTTCTTCTAAGACTTATCGTCCTTACGTAGCTAGAATTATACTTGATTATTTCCTTGAAACCTAGCTGTTTGTTCAAATACCATCGTTATATATTTTCAGTTTTGGTAAAAAAGTAAAATTAGCAGAAAAAAATCAGCAATCATGCTAAACTAAGAAAAAACTAGGAGGGCATCAGTCATGAAAATCAACTTTCAGACCACTCTTACCCCTGAAGAAATCAAAATCGTACTTGAACAGACACAAGGTACGATCTGGATCAGCCACAAACTACCTAAGCTTCCAGAAAATGCTTTTTATCTCTTTTATCATCAAAAGGTGTGTACAGCAATTGGGAAAACAGTCCAACCAGAAACAATCGATACCGTCATCATGATCCAGCTTCCTTGGGATATAGAAGCCGATTATATGATCTACATGCTAACCGAACAAGCAGAAAAAGCTGGTCTTACAATAGCCAAAGAATCGTTCCCTTCGATTCCTGAAACGGCTAGAAAGAAAATGGCAGAACACCAAGAGAAGATTGCTGCTATACTAAGTACATTTGGTTATCCAATCGATTCTTCCGTGCCATCTGCCGCTGAAGATACGAAGAAAAAACCAGCAAAAGCTCGTCATCGCTGGTCAAAAGAAGTCAGTGAGATTCCTTTTACCGTCGATTTCAGGGGAAGTCAAGCAACGCTTTACTGGATCAAACGAAATGAATTGCTGATCAAAGCAGGCGCGACGCTCGTCAAAGATCCTCCTTTAAATAAAGACGGCTCATTAGGTTATGCTGCAAAATATGGGCAAAAGCTACGAGATGATTATAAAGACAAGATTTCAGGCACAACCACGATCGAAGATATCATCGTAAAAAGTGTGAATGAGGCAAGCTTGCTGTTGTACTTTGCCGGAACAAATAGTTGGTTGGAAATAGTGGATGAACATGGAAAATCCATTGATGAGTGGACGAGAGTCTGATTTACAGCAGAAAAAATAAAAAAGACAACTATTTTGTGTCGTCCTTTCAAAGTTAGAGATCTAACGATTAGGCCGTTTCAAAACTAGTTGTCTTTTTATATCCACAGGTTATTCGACTTTTTCGAATAACCCTCGACTGATCATCCCATCCATCAAAAAATAGAATTTATCTTGACTCATTTTCTGTTTTGGATCTTTGAAAATATTGACTGCTTTCAGTCCGTTTGCTGTAGTGATCGACATTTTCAATGTTTGGATATCTTTTGATACAGTGATTTTCAGTTTGAAGCCTTCTTTGCTTTGCGGCGTTGCATCTAATGGTCGGATCAATTGATAATTGCCTCCGTTTGTTTCTGTAAACCCATTATCGCGCAATGTATATCTTTTTGCATCAGGATGCAAACGATAGCTGATTGGTGCGCCAAGTACAGTTGCTGTTGTTTCAAATGCCATGATTTTCACCTCGATAAAATTAGTTTCTCTTTATTATAAAAGTTTATCCTGATTTTTACTAGGTTTTTCAGTTAAGTTCCCTAAAAAATGAAGGCGTTCTCTCAGACATCCGTCCACATCAGAATGACTTTATTAGTTATTTTTTGACAGCACGAACTAATTGATCAAGGAAATAATGGATGTCTTCTTCAGTATTATCTAATCCAAAGCTGATACGAATGGATTCTTTTAGTATCGGCGTATCTTCTCCATACATCGCTTCTAATACGTGAGAAGGTTCGATGTTCCCTGCTGTACAAGCCGAACCAGTAGAAATAGCGATTCCGTTCAGATCAAGCTTCATCAGTAGCAAATCATTTGCTTCGCCAATCAAGCGAAGATTCAACACATGAGGGAGTTTATTCGTTAAATCACCATTTACTTGATAAGGGATTTCGTTTGCTTCTAATGTATCAAGAATCAATTGTTGGAATCCTTGATATTTGTTGTTACGTGCTTCACGTTCTTCAGGTGATAGCAGTTCAACTGCTTTTGCCATTCCCCAGATTCCTGCTAAGTTTTCTGTACCTGCACGCCGCTTTTCTTCCTGCTCGCCACCTAAAAGCAAGGCAGGGATATTTACTCCGTCTCGTTTATATAAGAAACCGACGCCTTTTGGTCCATTGATTTTATGAGCAGAGATACTTAATAAATCGATCCCTAATTCTTCTGGGTGGATCGTTTGGTTTCCATAAGCTTGTACCGCATCTGTATGGAAATAAGCTGGATGATCCGCTAAAAGTTCACCGATTTCTTTGATTGGCATCAAATTTCCGATTTCATTGTTCCCGTACATCACAGAGACCAAGATCGTATCTTCTCGCAACGCTTTTTTGATCTCTTCGATCGACAGATTTCCTTTTTCATCTACAGGCAGATATGTAACGTCAAACCCCTTTGTCTCTAAATATTTCATGGTATTAAGAACAGCAGGATGTTCGATAGCTGTAGTGATTAGATGTCTGCCTTCTTTTTGACGCGAGAACGCTGTTTCTAAGATAGCTGTATTATCCCCTTCTGTTCCCCCACTATTAAAGATGATCTCATGAGGTTTTGCTTGCAGACTATCTGCAATGATTTGTCTTGCTGTTTCCATTTTTTCATGCGCGTGGCGGCCAAACCCATGTATGCTTGAAGGATTACCAAACGTTTCTTGCATGATCGCCGTCATCGCTTCAATTACTTGCGGATGCATGGGGGTAGTTGCCGCATGATCCAAATAAATAGTTTTCACTTCATTCATCCCTTCCAAATTATCGCTAGGCACATTCTAGCATAAAACAGCGAATATACCAAAGAAGAGATTACTTTTACCTAGAAGGCACTTAGTGTAGCGAAAAAAAGACTGCCCAAAATAAGGTGCAGTCTTTCTTCTCGTTGCTAATTAATCTTCTCGTTTTTTGTCTTTTTTCTTATTCGAATTCTTTTTCTTCCAGACGGAATAACGGACTCATCGGTGTATTTTCATGGATGCGTTTGACCGCTTCACCCATTAATTCTGAACATGTCACGATCGTTAAGTTTTCTGGATGACGATTTTCTTCTGTGAAAACAGAATCAGTGATACAAATATCTTTGATTGGTGCATTGTCTAAAATGCTTTTCGCATGATCGGACAATAATCCATGTGACGCACAGGCATATACTTCTTTTGCGCCGTTTTCTTTTAATACATTTGCTGCTCGTGCAAGCGTTGCTCCGGTGTTCAAGATATCATCTACCATGATACATGTCTTTCCTTGAACATCACCAATCACATAACCAACCTCCGTTGAGGCATCATCTGCATGGTCTACGATGGCTAATGTACTGTTCAAATATTCTGAAAGACTACGTGCACGCTGAACGCCGCTGTTTTTTGGCGACACAACTACGATGTCATCTCCCATCAGACCTAATTGACGGTAATAATGAGCAAACAATGGCATCGTAAATAAATTATCTACAGGAATATCAAAGAATCCTTGTACTTGAACCGTGTGCAGATCTAAAGTCAGTACTCGAGTTGCCCCTGCTTCTTCGATCAAGTTAGCAATCAATTTCGCAGTGATCGGTTCATGAGGTTTCGCCGTGCGGTCTTGTCTAGCATACCCATAGTAAGGCAATACGACATTGATCGTTTTCGCACTTGCTCGCTTCATTGCATCAATCATAATCAGCAGTTCCATGTAATAGTCATTGACAGGTGCATTCGTTGATTGAACGATGTACACGTGATCCCCACGGATACTTTCTTCAATATTGATGGAAATCTCCCCATCACTAAATTGCTTCACGACGCTTTTACCTAATTCTGTTCCAAACACTTTCGCGATTTTTTCAGCTAATGGACGATTCCCATTCAAACTAAAAATCTTCAACGTGTCATCCTGATACTTATTACTCATGTAGTCCTCCCCAAAACTTCTCTATTCTTCGATAGTTTAACATATTTTCCCAAGATTTTCTGTTAATTTCAGCAAATTCTTAAGGAAGTGAAACTGTTCCGTTACTCCAACTGGCAGGAATAACTTTATGGTAGTCCCCCCAATTGTCGTGTACTTTGTAATAACGTTCCCCTGTTTCAGTTTCAAAATAAGCATACGCCGTCACCCAATGATTGCCGTAAGTACTACCAAGTACTTTCAGGATTCCAATCATCACAGGCTTGCCTTCACGTATACGTTTTGTGGCTCGCTGCCATGAACCTAGAAGAGTTGCTCGTGCACGCTCGTGATTGCCATTCTTCTTTAAAAAACTAGAAATCCCTGTACTGACTTGAAAAGGGATCGTAGGAAGGCCTAGTGGTTGGATTTGGCTACGCAACGCCTTTGTCAATGCCATCGAGTTAGACGTGTTTTTCTTGCGGATCTCTAGGGGAAGCATCCACTCTTTACGATAGTCTTGATAGTAGGCAAGTAAAACCGCCGCCGCATAAGTCCCGCAAAGATAACCTGAAGGAGTAGCCCATTTCTTATATCTTAAAAAACGTTCTTCTGGCAATCCCACCCAACAATTTACGAGTTCTTTTCCTGACCTTTTTTCTTCGATCAAAACAGGCACCTCTTCTTTTCCGTTGATCCATTGAGAGAACTCGATTGGTGCTTCATTGAGCAGTCTCCATTGGCTACGAGAAATGCCCTCTTGATAGGTATATTCTGCTGGAGAATATTCTGTCGGATGTCCTGATTGATCGATGATCACATAACTTTGATCTTCAAAAATCAGTGCTAAAAAAAGCCGTTCGCTTTTTTTTGACTGTAGTTGCTGGGTGCTGGCTAATTTTTTGATTTTTTTATCTATTTTAAAATAGAAAGGTTTATCCACTACTTGTTTCAGTTGGGATCGCCTCCTTTTTTTCATTATAAGTGAACGATTGAAAAAAACAAATCAGTTTGATTGTCCGAATTTTCAAATTTTTTTATGTTCTATTTGTTAATTCCTTCATTTTGTAAGATAATGGGCACACGAAACAAAAAAGGAGCGATCGATGAATGAACAAAGAACGATTGAAACAAGATTTCTATGAAGCAGTCAATGAAGAATGGCAAAAAACAGCAAAAATCCCTGCAGATAAACCAGCTACAGGCGGTTTCCAAGACTTAGTTGACGGAATCGACCAACTTTTGATGGGAGAAACAGACGATCTGCTTGCCCATCCAGAAAAAGTATCTTCAGAAAAAATGAAACATTTCCTTGCTTATTATCAATTGGCAAACGATTATGACCGAAGAAATGAGTTGCATGCTCAACCACTTCAGCCTGTAATCGAGAAAGTTGAATCATTGCAGTCTTTCGACGAATTGAATGAGCAATTCCCGGAATGGTTGTTGGATACACTACCATTGCCATTTAATCTAGATGTAGATGCTGATATGAAGAATGCACAGACGAATGCCTTCTTTGCTTATCCGCCTTCTTTATTTCTTCCAGATAAGACGTATTATGCACCAGAACATCCTAACGGTGCACAACTAATGGGCGTTTTCTTTGATATGGCAGTTCAATTATTGGAGCTTGCTGGCAAAGAAAAAAGTCAGGCAGAAGCAATCACAGAACAAGCAGTGCAATTTGATAAATTGATTGCTCCTCATGTAAAAAGTGCAGAAGAAAACGCAGATTACAGCAAAATGTATAATCCGCAATCTTTTGACACATTTATTCAATACACAGATAAACTTGACTTGAAAAAACTTGTCACTAGTTTGATTGGGACAACCCCAGATAAAGTGATTGTCACTGATCCAGTGTACTTTGATCATTTGAATGACATCCTGACAGAAGCTCATTTTCCCTTATTCAAAAGCTGGATGATCATTAAAACAGTACGTTCTCTTAGTGGGTATCTATCAGAAGAATTCCGCCAAGTCAGCGGAATCTATTCTCGCGTATTGTCTGGAACAGACGAAGCAATGCCTCAGAAAAAAGCAGCTTATTACCTTGCTTCTGGTCAATTTGATCAAGTCGTTGGTGATTACTACGGGAAAAAATATTTCGGCGAAGCTGCTAAAAAAGATGTAGAGCAAATGGTGAAAAAAATGATTGCCGTTTATAAAAAACGGCTAGAAGAAAATGACTGGCTTGGGGATGCAACAAAAGAAAAAGCCGTCATAAAATTAAATAACTTAGGTATCCAAGTCGGTTACCCCGATAAGATCCCAGCACTATTCGACCAATTCAAAACAGTGCCTGCAGATCAAGGTGGTACTTTGCTTTCAAACACCCTTGCTTTCAGCAAACTCACATTGAAAGATCGTTTCAGCAAATGGAATAAACCAGTGGATCGTTCAGAATGGGAAATGAGCGCTGATACAGTCAATGCTTATTACCATCCATTCCGGAATGTGATCGTTTTTCCGGCAGCCATCCTTCAAGCGCCATTTTACAGTCTAGAACAATCAAGCTCTGCTAATTACGGGGGAATCGGAGCTGTTATCGCTCATGAGATTTCCCATGCATTTGATAATAACGGCGCTTTGTTTGATGAATATGGCAACTTGAACAATTGGTGGACAGAAGAAGATCTTGCACAATTCCAAAACAAAGCACAAGCAATGATCGAAGAATTTGATGGTCTGCCTTTTGCTGACGGAAAAGTAAACGGAAAATTAACCGTTTCAGAAAACATTGCGGATGCAGGCGGTCTAAGCTGTGCATTGGAAGCAGCAAAAACAGAATCAGATCTTTCTATCGAAGAATTCTTTGTCAATTGGGCAACGATTTGGCGTACAAAAGCAAAAAAAGAATACCAACAACTTTTACTGCAAATCGATGTTCATGCCCCTGCTAAACTCCGAGCAAATGTGCAACCCAAAAACCTTGACGAATTCTATGAAACATTTGGTGTCACGGAACAAGATGCTATGTATCTAGCGCCAGAAAAAAGAGTGCGAATCTGGTAAGAGGTTGTGAAAAAGCTGTCCTGCATCAAGTAATAAGAACAGCCAAACAAACACAGCAAGTGGGATCTCATCTATAAAAATGATAGAAGGAAGTGGAACGAATGGACGTCTCACTTCCTTCTTTTTTTACTTTCCTCAACTAATTGTTCTACCTTATCAAAAGGATACAGTGCGTTTATTTTTTTCGCTGTTTCATGACATAAGCAGCTACACCGATTAACAAAATTCCTCCAGCTACTGCTAACAACGGGCTATTAGACTCTCCCGTTTGTGGAAGTCCTTGAGCGCCATCTTTTTCCCTTTCTTTTGCTGCCCCATCTGGATCAGAAGGTTTTTCATTTGGCGATCCATTTCCTGGATTTTCCCCTTCTGGTTCATCAGTTCCTGGTGGCACACTGACAGCTTCTCGCACTGTGATCGCTTTTTGCTGGGTAACAGGTTCTGTATGAGCAACCCATTTTTCACCATCAAATATTTCCGAACGATAAGTGACTTCTAGCGTATATTCTCCTTTTGAGGGTGCTGAAAAAATAGCGGTATGATTAGAAAATTGAGCACTTGACTGTGTTTCAACGATTTGGATCTTTTCTGGGAAATAACGCATATCTTCAAAGACAGGTGTTCCTTGATTTGGTGTGAATGTTGACACAGATACTGTAAAAGGCTTCAGTTCGATGATATTTCCTTCTGCATTCTCCGTCACACCATTTGCCTCTTGGATAATGATTGGATTATTTTGTTCGTTTGGTTTTGTCTGATTTGGTTCTTGTACGATTGCATATTCTGGATACTCCGAAGACGGTGAGGTTTCTCCGTCAAAAGTAGCACCTACAGATAGTGGAAGACCATCTACTTTTCCCTTTTCTGTTTGACGATTCTCCGGTTTGATTTGCATCAATCCATGGACATGGATGCTTCCATTCGCATAGCGCGTAACAGGCTGCTGCCCTTCTTGCGAATGTGTATTTAGAGATTCGATCCAATCTTTTGATACGGTATGTCCAAGAGTATTTTCTGATTGTTTCTCTCGTTCATTCCAATAGTAGTTCAACGAGTGATAGATTTGATCTTCGTTTTGATTCAATGGGCGGATCTGCTCTCTCATCTCAAGATTTTCTGTTCGGAAAGATAAGATACCAGAAGCATGGAAGTCTGTGTTTCCTGCCGAAGAGGTATAAAGAGCCACATTATAGGAACCATTGTTGAAGCTTGTACTGCTATTGACGATAATATCTGTTCCACTATTGGAATCGATTCCTTTCGCAAGATTTTCGAAAGACAAACTATTGATCAATTCATGAGGGCCCGATAAAGAGGAACCACCCATTTTGAATCCATTGCCGTTCCCTTCTCCTTCAACTCCCGGTACCCAACCGTTTCGATAAGCAACTGAGTTTTTGATGACTACTTTCCCGATCGAACCTGTTTCATTTTTAGCAAAAAGATCCCAACCATCATCTGCATTATGATAAGCGATACAACCGTCAAATACATTCCCTTCTCCTGTCGTCAGTTTGGCCGCAAATCCATCGGCATCTTCAAATCCCGGGTCAGCATTTTCAAAAGATGTACAGTTCTTGACTAAGTTATGCGCTGGCCATGCTTCGAAAGGATCATTTGAGCTACCACTGATTTGGATTCCTGTATTTCCATTCCGATAAGCATGAATCTCTTCAATCAAATTATGGTTTCCAGAAATCTGCAATCCTTTTTGCATAGCAGCACTATTTGTAACGTCAAACCCACGTAAAACCCAGTAGTGACTAAACAGTGTCATCCCATTTCCAGTTCCTTTAAAATCAAGTACAGGTCGCTTGTTTTCTTGATTTTTCTCTGCAATCAATTGAATCGGGTTTTCTCTAGTCCCGTTAACTCCTTTTGGAATCGTTAATCCTCTTTCAAAGGAATAAGTTCCAGGAGCCAGGACGATTGTCTGCCCAGCATATGCGTATCTCAATGCTTGCGTCAGAGATAACGGATTTTGTCTGCTTCCGCTTCCTGTATCTGACCCTTCCGGTGTTACATAAACTGTCGAGTATTTAGGTTTATGGTAGTCAACTGTATGCAGGATCTCCTTTGTTTCATAACTAGCCATCTCTACGTATTCTTCTGGCGGATAGTTTTTATCTGGCGTAAAACTGAAAGTAAATTCGTTCGTTCCTTCCATCAGTTTTGTCTGATAATCAAATTCCCGATTTGCAGTGATTGCCAAGTCTTTCGCGTTCTCAAGTACCTCTCCTGTTGCTTGATTTTTGATTGTTAATAATCCGTCAGCATTTGCTCTAAAGGACATAGTATGGTCTTGGTTTCCTGAATGATTACTAGAGGTCACAGTGTAAATCGGATCAATCAAGCGAGTGGGCCTTTCTTGTCCAGGAGGATCTGTCGCAGGATCTGAGTAAGCCACTTCGATTCCTTCTACCTTGATCGTCATATTCCTTGCTGCAGCAAATCCTGCATAGATAACCGATTCATCGGAAGCATATAGCTTTTCCCAGTCATACATGATGTTAGAAGCTAGTTCTTCCCCTGTTTCAGGATCGTAATAATATGCCTCTAAACCAGTGTTCGTTTTTTTCATCTCTACATCTAGTTTAGTAATCGAATCCGTAGCCGGAAACAGATTCCCATGACCGTTTCCGAATATATTATAAGAACCTGCTTCTTTTTCTAAGAGCCCTGCTGAAGTCTCTAAAGGCGTTGTTTCCACTGAGACACTCCCAGGAGCAGGTGCGGCTTGAGGATCTTCAGATGATATCCCTGTGATTGCCCGTGTCCCCAATCCAAGTCGCATCGTATATTTACTGCCGTTCGTGTTGACCACTTCTTGTCTATCCGAGTCCCAGACATATTCGATCCGACTGCCCAGTATAGCAAATGAATTCGAATAAAATGCTTGCCCAAACAAATGATCTTTTGGCACTGTGTCTCTCACCATCAAAGCAAATCCTTCTTGAGCATTCGTATAGGTCCAAGATTCTATTTCAATCGTCGCCCGTATCCTAAAATTGGTATCTTTCGGAATGGCTTGATAATAATAGGTCATTCCATCTGATCCGCTTGACTGGAATTTCCCACCGTTATTCGTGGAAGAAAGCCGCACGCCGTCTTCTAATGGTTCAATCGCATATCTACTGGCACTTGTGCTTTCTCCGAAAACTACCCCTTTCCACTCTTCAGGAACTTCATCAGATTGCTTTTCTTCCTTTTCATTTTCTGATTCTTTTATCATAGGATCATTTCCTTCTTCCACATCCTTCTCTTCACTAGCCGTTGATTCTTCCTCCAATATTGACGTTTCTTTGCTGTTCACGTGTGCATTTTGTTCGTTCACAGTCTGTTCGTTAGCAGCAACTTCAACGACAGAAGTCAAAATCGAGGTACTAAGCATGAGGATATTCATCATTAGTGCACTGTATTTTATTCGTTTTTTTATCAAGTCCATCCCTCCTGAAACAAGTTAGAAAGCGTTTACCTAAAGTATTACCTAATTTATTTTTGCTGTCAATAAAAAACAAAATTATAATAAGTGATATTTTATAAAAAGAAAAATATAACTTTAGTTGTTAATAATAAAGGGATTTATTATAATTGAAATTATATTTTTGATAAAAAATAACAAATAAAAGAAGAGCGCAAAACAATGTAATTCGTTTTACGCTCTTCTTTTATTATTTTTTGATTTTTATTTTAAAAAAAGTTTTGTTTTTTTATAGAATCTCTGCACCTAACGCGGATTCAAAATGTCTCAATGCCCATTCGTGTCCGACAGGATCAAAACTTGCCACGGCATCTTTGAAAATATGGAGTTTGTATCCTAGATTATACGCATCAACTGCTGTATGCAACACACAAATATCTGTACACACGCCGGACAAATAAACATCTGTGATCTGACGTTCTCGCAAACGAATGTCTAGATCTGTTCCACTAAAAGCGGAATAATGCCGTTTGTCTATCCAATAAACATTTTCCTGCTGCTCATGCTCTTGGTACAAATTTTTTAAAGAGCCGTACAATTCCCGTCCACTCGTTCCTATCACATTATGCGGAGGAAATAAGCGGTTCTCTGGATGGAAAGAATCTTTTGGATCATGTGCATCAATGGCAAAAATGACAAAATCCTTTTGCTCCATAAACTTTTTTGTGTGGGCAGTCAGCTTTTTTTCAATTGCTTGACCTGCTGCACCAGTCGTCAGCTTTCCATCCTCTGCAACAAAATCATAGGTATAGTCAATCGAAATCAATGCGTTCATCTTAGTCCTCCTTATACGAGATGTTTGACAAATTCGATCACCATTTCTGCTGATCGCTTGCCTGCGTCTTCGATAAATTCATCAAAGCTTTGTGTCGCCGAGTGATCTGCTGTGTCACTCATTGCACGTACGATCAAAAATGGGATATTGAACTGACGGGCCGTCTGTCCAACAGCGGCTCCTTCCATTTCACAAGCTAAAGCTTCAGGGAAATTCGTTAAGATTTCTTTGATTTTATCTGGAGAGTCGACAAATGTATCGCCTGTAACGATCAATCCTTCTTTTGCATTCAAATCCGTTGCTTTTGCTGCTTTAGCCATTTCACTGCGCAAATATGTGCTTGCTTCATAATATAGAGGCATTCCTGGTAATTGACCTGGTTTGTAGCCAAATCCTGTTGCATCTGCATCAAAGTAAGCTACTTTGTCTGATATAACAATGTCGCCTACTTGTAAACCTTCACCGATCCCGCCAGCTGAACCTGTATTGATCACCATGTTCACGCCGTATTGTTGGATCAACAGACTTGTGGTAATAGATGCTAAGACTTTTCCTATACCGGAACGTACGACAATCACTTCGTGGTTACCTAATGAACCTGAAATAAATAAAGCGCCTGCGCGTTCCCATGATAATGGTTCGCTTAGGTTCTCTCTCAAAATTTTTACTTCTTCTTCCATTGCGCCGATAATACCGATTTTCATCTTTTTAATTCCTTCTTTCTATATAAATGCGATTGCTAAAAAAACCACACATAACATTAGGATAACAATAATAAGAGATTTCATCAAAAAAGAGTTCCATTTGGTCGTCTTTTCTCGTTCACTGATCCTTGTTTTCGTGATTGGTTTATTCTTTTTGCTTTCTTTACGATAAAAGCTGGCAATCTTTTTTTCTTCTTGCTGATAAGCTGTTTCTGCTTTTCGCTGTTTTTTTAATGACTCGCTTGCTTGTGCTTGTTGTCGCTTGCGAAGTTCGCTTCGCGTAATAAGCGGTCCTTTGGCCATAAGCCGATCCCTCTACTTTCCTTTGGTCAATAATTCCCAGTATTGAATCGCATAAATCGTCTTTGCATCACAAATCAACTGATCTTTCATCGCTTGTTGTGCCTCTTCAAGAGTTAGATGATACAGCTCCAGTACTTCGTCTTCATCTTGAGCTAAAGGATTCTCGACCTTCTCTACTCCTTGTGCATGATAAATATGAAGGACTTCATTTGCAAAACCTGGTGAAAGATACATCGAAATAAGATGGCTCAGCGACTTCGCACGATAGCCGGTTTCTTCTTCTAATTCTCTGGCTGCAGTCATTTCAGGATTTTTTCCTTCTCCTGGATCGATTTTTCCAGCTGGGATCTCCAAGATCACTTTTTCTAAAGGCTTTCGAAACTGTTTGACAAGGAGCAGGCGGTCATGTTCATCAAAAGCAATGATCCCAACACCGCCAGGATGAAATACCAGTTCCCTCTTCGAAGTTCCTCCGTCTGGTAAACGAACTTCATCTACAGCAACATCGATAATTTTCCCGCTATAGATTTCTTTGCGACTGATTGTTTTTTCTTCAAATTGCTCATTGTTCAGCATATCTTCTCCTGCTTTCTTTGTAATCATAACTGCTTTTTTTTCATTTTTCAATTTTTCTCGAAAACTCCCTATTAGTTTACCATAGATAAACCTTAGATTTTCTCTAAATATAGAAAATCCTTCTTTAGTCCGATACTCTTTCTAGTAGTCAGTATGCTAAAATAAGAATGTAATCGAATAACGGAAAGAATTCAATACTCAATGATAAATGACTTGGAGGGCTTATTATGATAAAACGAAATTGGCCGTGGCTTCTAGCACTGGTCTTGCTGTTTCTCTTTGTCCGAAACAATGGTTTTTCTTTTGTTCTAGGACTATTATTGATAGGCGTAGTTTTAGTTTTGTGGGGGCTCTTCGGTTCGCGCAGGAAAAAGGGAAAACAAGAAGAAATTCCTGCACTGACTGACGAACTTGAAACTCACTATGAAAAAAACGGTATGACAGCGAATGAAATCTCATTTTTTCGACAAACAATGAATCAAACAAAAAATGAGATCAATCAATTGCAAATGAATATGCAGCAGACAGCCAAACTTAAAGCAATCGATCTCCGCCATGACCCAGTCAAAGCAGCAAAAGCTTTATTCAAAGAATTGGTGAAAGAACCAAACCGACTGCATGAAGCAAGTCAGTTTCTTTATACGCATCTGCCGAATCTAGTTGATTTGACAAATAAGTATAATGAGATCAATGACCATGAGATCAAAAACAAACAGACCTATGAAAAGCTAGAAGAAAGCGCGCAGATCATCGACCAGCTGTCAGCTTTGATCGCACAAGATTATCAAAAATTCGTCGCTGATGACCTAGACGACATCGACGTAGAGATATCTGTTGCGAAACAAAGCTTAAAGCGTGATAATAAACATGAACCAGAACAAAAAGAGTAACTCTTTTGTTCATAAAAAAGACTCGGAACATTCAGATGATGTCTGGTTGTTTCGAGTACTTTTTCTAAAGTAGAGATATTCATGTAAGAATCGAGAACAGATTCGACAAGGAGGAATTTTTTATGGATCATAAACCGACTGAAACAAAAGATGTCACACCAGTTAACGATACACTTGAAGACTTATTGAACAACCCGTTTTCAACCCCAACAGATACGCTGACCACTTCACAACAAGCGGAGATTGATCAGCTCCAAGAGCAGCAGACAGCTGCTCGCTTAATTGACAAACTACCGGCGGAACGTCAAGAACAAGCAAAACAGCTGGCAGCAAAAATCGATGCCAATGATGCACAGTCTGTCACCAGCTATGGCTCAGCTGCTCAAGCGAAATTAAGTGAGTTCTCACAATCAATGTTGAATCACGTACAAGCTCAAGATATTGGCCCAGTCGGAGATTCGTTGACTGAACTAATGTACCGTCTCCAAGAAGCCAACCCTGACGAACTGCGTGCCGGAGAAGGAAATATCTTCCAACGTGTCTTCGGTAAGGTCAAACAATCGATTTATGAAGTGACAGCAAAATATCAAAAAATTGGTGCACAAATCGACAAGATCTCAGTGAAATTAGATAAAGAAAAAGACGGACTATTAAAAGATAATCTGATGTTAGAACAGCTTTACCAAAAAAACAAAGACTACTTTGATGCATTGAATATTTATATTGCTGCTGGAGAATTGAAAATGGAAGAACTTCAATCAACGATCATTCCAGAAGCAATGAAAAAAGCAGAAGAAACTGGTGACCAGATGGATGTCCAGATTGCCAACGATTATACACAATTCCTAGATCGTCTGGATAAACGTACACATGACCTTCGCCTAGCTAGACAGATCACGATTCAGCAAGCCCCACAAATCCGCTTGATTCAAAACACGAATCAAGCCTTAGCTGAAAAGATCCAAGCATCTATCGCTACAGCCATTCCGCTGTGGAAAAACCAAGTCGTGATCGCATTGACTTTGCTTCGTCAAAAAGATGCAGTGACCGCTCAACGCCAAGTCTCTGAAACAACAAACGACTTATTGAAGAAAAATTCAGAGATGCTGAAAATCTCAGCCATCGAAACAGCGAAAGAAAACGAACGCGGAATCGTGGATATTGAGACCCTGCAAACTACACAAAACGATTTGATCGAAACGATCCAAGAAACTTTGCGTATCCAAAAAGAAGGAAAAGAAAAACGTCGTCATGCAGAAGTAGAACTTGGACACATGGAAGAAGATCTGAAACAAAAACTTTTGGATTTAACCCAATAGACCATTTTTCGTTCGTTACTAAAACAAACGCCCATCAACAGTTTATTACACTGTTGGTGGGCGTTTTTCTTATCTTTCTTCTAACTTCTCCATTGGAGCCTATTTCTCGTTCATCTTGCTGTGTCCATAGCCATAGCCAAAATAAATGATCAGTCCAATAACCATTACGATACCGAACACGATCCAAGTCACCGTTTGCAGACGAAGCATCAAGACGATACAAGTCAAGATCGAGACGATTGGCAAGATAGGAACGAATGGCACTTTGAATTCTCCTGCTTTTGGTTTGCCAAACATTTTTCTTAACTTCAGTAAGCCTAGACTAACTAGCATCAAATAGGCAAGCGCCATGATATTCGTTAGTTCCGCTAATACATTCAATGGGAAAAATCCGGCAAAGAATATGGCTGCCACACCAGCGGCATAAGTCGCTTTTTTCGGTGTACGATGCTTTTGATCGATTTCTGTCATAAATTTAGGCAGCAAACCATCCTTGCTGACAGCAAACAACAAACGAGCGAGTGAATACATCATCGAGATCGTCACCGTCAGCAACGTCAAGATTGCCCCTACAGCGATCACTGCGCCAACTGTCCCATGTCCTACATACCTCATGGCAAAGGCCACTGGATCATTAACGCCTAGTTCAGTATAAGGAACGATTCCTGTCAAAATCAGCGTCACGATAATGTAAAGGACCGTAGCGATCAGTATCGAACCAATAATCCCTCTTGGTACGTCTTTTTGTGGATTTTTGACTTCCTCAGATGCCATTGCAACAGCATCAAATCCCAAGAAAGCAAAAAAAACAAGAGCTGCACCATCTAGCACACCGGAAAAACCAAAAGGCATGAATGGCTGCCAATTATCAGGCTTAACGAAAAATATCCCTACAATGATAAACAACGCGATGATACCAAATTTGACATATACCATGACATTATTCAAACGTAATGCTTTCTTGGCTTCAAGCGACACGATGTAAGTGACGAATATCACTACGAGCACCGCAATCAAGTCAATGTATGTACCATTTTCCGGATTGTACCCGCCAGTTAATGCTTGTGGAAGTTCGGCCCCTAAGCTTTTCAAGAAACCTTGCATATAGCCAGACCAGCCGGAAGCCACAGAAGAAACTGCTAGCAAAAATTCCCCGATCAACAACCACCCTGTCAACCAGGCAGCAAATTCACCAAAGACAACATACAGATAGGCATATGGCCCACCGATCACTGGCACTCGCGAAGCAAACTCTGCGAAACTCAGTCCAGACAAAATGACAACGATTGCAGCTAAAACAAATGAAAGTGACAGTGCTGGACCAGCATTTTGATTGGCCGCAACCCCTGTCACCACAAATATTCCCGTACCGATGATCGCGCCAATTCCAAGCATGATCAAATCAGACGTTTTTAGTTCTTTTTTCATCTCACTCGTATGATTGAGATTGATCTCTTTCTTACGAAACAAATCCATTGAAGTTCCTCCCCATTTTAGGTTGGAAAACAGTGATTAAACTGTTTTCATGTACCCTAAAAGGATACCACCTAAAATGACTAAAAGGCAACCAACAATAACATAAATGAGCTCTTTTTTCGTTTTTCTTTCGCCAAGGATGAAAATCCCACCTAAAGTAGAAATAATGATCCCCATTTGTGAAAGTGAGAATCCAACAGCTAAACCAAGGGATTTGACTGTAAGAAGCATACAGATATTACCTAAGCCCCATAATAATCCACAGATCATGTTTTTCCATACAAATTGATCTACTTTAACTTTACGGAAGGCAAAGAAGCTTGCGCCTAAGATCATTCCGATACTTTGAGGTAAGATAATTGACATCGCATCCAAATTCGCCCAGTTGACAATGATCGTATATACGCCATAACCAATCGTAGAGAAGATCAATGCTCTAAAGCCCTTACCAAAATCAAGCATTTTATTATCTGTATCTATTTTTCCTTCGTCATCTTGTCGTGCCGTCAAATACGCACCGCTTACAAGAAGAGCTAAAGCAATAATACCGTATACATAATCTTTCGTTTGTGTCCATTCTTGGAAGAAAACGGCTCCCGCAATCGTATTCAAAATTAATTGAAAACCAGTAGACAATGGTAACCCTACAGAAACACCCATGTACTTCATTCCATGGAATTGTCCATTTTGTCCAACACTCCAAGCTAAGCCAGATAAAAATCCGATCAAGAAAATCCAAGGGGTGATTACAGGACTAACAACGAAAAAGACAACTAAAGAAAACAGAAATGCACCAATCGTCATTCCTAGTGTTTGTTGATTGGCATCGCCACCAATTTTACCACTTACTAAACCAATACTACCCCATGCCAACATAGGGACTAATGCTATTAAAATTTCCATAACCAATCTCCTTTTATTTCACATGATAAGAAACTTATCAGCGAAAACGTTAACAACACAAGCGTTTTTTTTCGTTTCTAACGATTTTCTAACGTTTTTCATTATAAAAATTTAAGATTGGGAAAAATAAAGTCATTGTCGTCCCTTTTCCTTCAGTTGATTCAGCCGTCAATTGGATACCTAATTTTTCTGCCAGATTTTTTGCCAAATACAGGCCTAATCCTGTTGAATGCGTTTTACTAAGTCGTCCATTTCTTCCAGTAAATCCCTTATCAAAGATTCGTTTCAAATCTTCCTCCGGGATACCGATTCCTGAATCTTTAACAGAAAGGCTGACTCCTTGCGCTTCCTTTTTTATGCTCACCATGATATTTCCGTGATCCGGCGTATATTTGATGGCATTGCTAAGCAGTTGGTTGAAGATAAAAGCGACCCATTTAGCATCAGTCAGAACAGTATGATCCTCACCAATGATTTCGTAGCGAAGATTTTTTTGGATAAAATAATTGGCCTGACTGCGTATCACAGGCTGGATGATTCCTTTCAATCCATACTCTTGGATGAGATAGTCCCGCGAGAAACTGTCGAGTCTTGCATAATACAAGACTTGCTCTACGTATTCGTCGATTTTTGATAATTCATTTTCGAGTAAGGTATACTTTTGATCGTCAATATCGAACTCGATCGAACGAACCAGTAACTTGGAAGCGGAAAGTGGCACTTTGATCTCATGGACCCATGAGTCAATATAATCTTTTTGGTCTTGTTGATTGCTGATTGCTGATTGCATCACTTCTTGATGTTCGCGGATCAGCTGATTGATATATTCTTCCACCAGTTTTTCTTCTTCTGTCCGCCCGCCACTCAAATAATTTTGCAAAGGAGATGTTTTTTGTATGTCAGCTAACTTCCCCCACCATCTTCTTTTGCTCAAGTAGCCACCTAGCAGATAAAAAATCAGAAAGACTCCCTCGATCAAAGCTAAATAAGCAATCGTGCTCAAATCCACTTTGATATTTGGGGCTAGCCACATCACAAAGATCGTTAAGGCAATAAAAAACAGCCATCCCAAGATTAATGTCCACTGATCTTTCAAATATTTAAAGAAATTCATCTTAACCGATCATCCTTTCAGGGAACGATATATCCCTGTCCTACTTTTGTTTCGATATAGCCTTGGATACCTGCCTGTTCGATTTTTCGGCGTAACCGATTGATGTTCACTGTCAATGTATTGTCATCTACAAACCGCTCGTCATCCCAAAGTGCTCGCAGCAATTTTTCACGGCTTAAGATCTTTCCGTTGTGTTTCATCAAAATAAATAGCAGGCGGTATTCATTTTTGCTCAAATCAATGATCTCTCCATTGATCTCCATACTTCCGTTGTCGACATTCAACGTAATACCATTATGGCTCATCATTTCACTGGATAATTCTGTGTAATTATAAGAACGGCGAAGCAACGCATTGATTTTGGCAATCAGTACATCGATTTGGAAAGGCTTTGTCACAAAATCATCTGCTCCCATGTTCATGGCCATGATCATGTCCATATTCGTATTCCTGCTGGAGATAAAAATGATCGGTACTTTCGATACTTCACGTATTTTTTGACACCAATAATACCCATCCAAAACAGGAAGATTGATGTCTAGCAATACAAGCTGTGGTTCTTCTCTTTCAAAGTCTGAAAATACTTGGTTGAAGTCGGTCGTTCCAAAGGTTTCGAATTGCCATTTCTCAAGTTCTTCCATAATCAATTGTCGAATGATTTCTTCATCCTCGACTACCATGATTTTTGCCATAAAAAATCCCTCCATCTTTCTTCTTGCTTCTACAATATCAAAGAAGCCTTTGTGAAACAAGTTGGCTTACCTGTAAAATGTCATTTTAGAAAACGTTAAAAAAAACTGAAAATAGGCGATTTAATCGCTTTTGTCTCTTCCAAGCAGCTGAAATTTATTATGTTATTCTTAATAATTGGTCTATCATCTGTTATTTTTCTTTGGTTGTTTTTGTCTTTTAAATTTTCGATAACCCCAATAACCGAAAAGAGTTAGTATTAACAATACCCCTAGTAAGAGCGCAAGTAATCGATAAAGATGGTATCTTTTTGTCTTTTCCATCTTCGAAGAGGCTTCTTCTGTAAAAGGGAATCGCTTTCCTGTCACCAGTAACCTGTGGGTGTTCACAGTATAAGGTGTGCAAGTAATAAGTGTGACCAGATCCTGTTTTTCTCTGATTGCTAATGTATCTGTTTTTGTTGGAAGGACAACGATTTTCTCAACGACTTCATAAGCGAGCATACGACCATATACTTCAAGATAGAAACGGTCATTTTTCTCCATTTTTTCAAGATCTGTAAACAATTTTTTCTCAGCAACACCGCTATGGGCGGTAATGACGGAATGTGTACTTTCTCCTCCAATTGGAAAAGAGGTACCTTGTAGAACTGTCGCTCCTCTATCTAATAAAAGATCATTTGTTTCATCGAATAAAGGCAAGCTAACATTGATTTTCGGAATATAGATTGCTCCGATCATATGTTGTTCGTAGTATTCTTTTCCTGGATTTCGGACATCTCTAACCGCTTGTTCAAAAGGATCTTTGACTTGACCCATTCCTGGGATGGCTGCCGTACGAGCAAGCGCCTGATTTTTCTTTTCTTGTACCGCTAATCGTTGCTCATTTTTTTCTTCTTTCTCTCGTGCAAGCTGTTTTTGATAATTCTCGATCCTTCTTTGGTCCAAATAATTGCTGAGAGCATCAGCTAAAAATGGATATGTAAAAACTGCAGCTCCTGTAAAAAACATCACTGCCATGAATAATTGTAATAATATACTGATTTTTGTTTGAGGTCTTTTCTCTGTTTTCTTTTTCATTTTCTTCACCTTCTTATTTAAAAAAACCGCAGCAACCTTTATAAAAACCGATTG
Source organism: Enterococcus sp. HMSC072F02 (assembly GCF_001837725.1). NCBI lineage: Bacteria > Bacillati > Bacillota > Bacilli > Lactobacillales > Enterococcaceae > Enterococcus > Enterococcus sp. HMSC072F02. The sequence goes on along the minus strand of NZ_KV833928.1, from coordinate 15,611 downwards.
CTGCAGCTTATTTTTGTTGCTTATACTTCAGACTTCATTTTAGATTTACGGTACCAGCTGTAGGCCCCAATCATCAAACTTAGACCGATCAGCAAGAATGCTAAGATCCCGTTTCCTCCAGTAGAAGGAAGAAATCCTTGTCTTACGTTTGGTACGCGTGCTGCTCCTGGATACTCATAGCCCACAATCACAAGTTCATCATCATAGCTACCAAGTTCTACATTGAACTCTGTGAAAGCTGCTTCACCTGTTGGTAAAACATATCCTTCTGGTGCTACTGTTTCTTTCATGAAATATGTTCCGTAATCTAATCCAACAACTTCGAAGTATCCTTGGTCATTTGAGACAAATTCTGTTGCCTCTACACTATTATCACTTATCCAATCGATTGTGATTTCTTCTGCATCAGCACCTGACTCATAAATAGGTAATCGTACGCCATCTTTATAGAAAACAGCATAAGCAGTTTTCTCTTCGTTCCACAATTCAAATCTTGCACCGTCTAGTAAAGCATTACTTGAAGCATCAAACTTTTCAAATCTTCTCCCGCCAGTCGTTACTTCTTCTGGTGGTACGCGACGTTCGTTGTAGTCATACTCGTCACCTCTACCGATTTCGATCAACGCTGTATTGTTATGGAATTCGTCTGCATTGATGACTGCATTGACTTGTAAGTCATAGGTAACAGTTAATTTCCCGCCGCGATGATTCCCTAATTTTTCAAGCGTTGCTCTGTTCGGTATACCTCCTGTTTCAAGAATGATCTCCACGACAAAACCGTTACCCGCTTTTGTTACTGTATAATCAGTATCTTTTATCAGTGTTGTATCTCCTGCTTGTACAAGGATATCCTGATCAAAATAACTCAAACCTTCTGTTGGCGTATCTGTGATCGTGAAATGCGTGATGACTGTTCTATTGTCCTCATTGATTTCATCAATAAAGTAAGGAATCGGTGCAGTTATTGTATAAGAAACTGTTTTTCCTTTTTCCAAGTCAACATATCGGATCGTTTCTTCACCATTTTCATTGCGAATCGTCACTGTTCTAACGTCCGCTTCATCTACATTCATTTCTTTGGAAGAATCTTGGATTTCATTTTTAGGATACAAGTGTACATCGGTGTTGTACGTATCTTTCCAAGAGGTTCCATCCCATACACCGCCAATAATATCTGGCATCATAACTGGCATCATGACAACCATTGGAGACGCGATTCTTGAAATATGAGCTGGTGAATATGTTTCTAAGAAGAGATAGACTTTATCTCTTAATTCTCCCGTTGTTTCAGTTACCTGTACCTTTTCAAAAACAGCTTCACCATTTTCGCCAGTCGTCTGCTTATCTATACTTTCGATACCATAAGATACAAACCATGCTGCTGTGTGATCTGATTGGATCAAAGCAATCGCAGCAGCAGGTTCTAACCCATCATCATCTATGTCAGTTGTTCTAGGGTCATCTTTCAGCAAATTATAATAGACATCTGTAACATCAAACATTTCAAAATCGACGCCTGGAAGATTTTCATTGCCAAAATCATCTGATATCAACCCGCTGTTCGGTCGTTCTTCAGGCACAGTCGTGAATGCTTTTTTGTGTAATGTGATTGTCACTTCACTTGGTTTTTCCGTGACTTCTTCAGCGTGAACTAATTTTCCATTTCCAAAACTTCCTAAACCTACAGCTGCGAGCAACAGCGCACTCATCCCCATGGTCATCATTTTTTTATTCATTTTTTTCTCCCCGTTCTTTTTTTATTAATAAAACAGCACCTAACAACAAAAGGATTCCTAACAAAGAAATCAATGTTCTTGCTTCATTGGTTTGTGGAAATACGGACCCTTTCACAGGTTGATTTGGATTGCTTGGTCCACTTGGTTCTTTCGGTTTGTCCGTTGTTTCTTTTATGGTCTCGTTATACACGCGTGGTGTTGCTGATTCATAGGCAGAGGCTGGAACTTTTCCGGATTCCAATTCAGCCATCTTCTGCCCATTGACCATTACATATTGCGGCTGTCCTTCTGCATCCACCCAAGATTCAGGGACAATGACCTCGATTTGCTTACTTGCTTCGTCCATTTCGTACCCTTCTACACTTTTCAATTCCTCAAAATAATAGGTACCAGAGGGCAAGAATCGTTGACCTGTCGTGACTAGACCGTCTTTATCTGAAATGAATTTGCTTACATTTTTATCATTCAAAGGATCGTTGTTTGCTGGTTTGATCCATTGATTTTTCAAGTCATTCGCAGGAGCCATGTCTAAATAATATTTTTCGCCTTCTATTATCTGATACAGAGCAAAAACAGCACCTTCTAATGGGCGTCCTTTTTCAGTTGTTCCTCTTTGTCGTCCATACTTGAAAAAGTATGGATCTCTTAAATAACCGACATTTTTAGGATAGATATGGATTTCTTGCAGTTCCTCGGTTGGTTCTGTTGGATGATAGATTGGCAAAACAGCAGCAATCGGGATCGCTGTTTGATCGATATCCACATTCAACCCGATTTCCGGATCAATTGATTCTTCAAAAATCAAATAAACTGCATCTCGATCTTGGTTTTTCTTAGGTACTTGGATGCGTGCAATCCCATCTCCTAATCCACCAACCGTATCTTTTCCAGTCGTTACCGATTCCCCAACCTGAGCAAGTCTTTCTTCTGTGATTAACTGACGGATATTGTTTCTGCTCGTTTCAGCGATTTGCTGGACGAATTCTCTAGAGGTCATGTTCTCAGCAGCTTTTTTGTCATGATAATAATCGGTCATATCGTAAACGGCGAATGTCGCTCCATTTAGCGGAACTGTCTGCGAAATGATATCTGCTGTTTTTCCCGCTTCCTCAGAGATAGCCAGACCGTCATTTTCATGGAATTCAAATTGGTCGTTATAATCGATATCTCGAATCATCCGTTTATGCAATACGAATTCCACAACGTCTTCCCCTAATTCTTCTGCCGACATCGTTTGAGGAAGAAGGACTGCTACAAATGGCAGTACAACAAGTAATTGAAGCATCAAACACAACAGCTTTTTCATTACCTTGCCCCCTCCTTTTTAGATTGTCTGACATACAAACCATAGGCTGCACCGGCAAGTGCCACGAAGAATGCAGCAAGCAGGATATAGAATAATCGTCCAGATCCCCCTGTAGCAGGCAATGGATTTTCAGGATCATTCCCGACACTAAGCTGTAGCCTGATTCGGTTCGTATCCAAAAGTTCATACTCTAATTCTTGCTGCAGATCAGGAGTCTCTGCTTCTTCGTTTGGATAATAAGAAATCTCAACTTTTAGTGTCCCGGCTTCTTTTCCTGGAACGACCCGATCATTTTCCACTTCTGGTTCTTCTCGATAACTAATTTCTAAAATAAAGTAGCCTGGAAGTTTCCTGTAGCCGTCCGGCGACTTCACTTCCTTGATCCGATAGAATCCTTCCGTCAAATCCAAAGCATTGAATAGGGAAGAATCGTTTGGATCTGGTGCCAAGCCTCCGTCGATGAGTTCATAGTCTCCTGCACTATTTTGTTTCTCAATTGAAAATTCTGCGCCTTCAAGACGTCGACTACTCATACTGTCAACTTTCAAAAGTTCCAGATCGATTGGTGCTAGTTCATCTTCTAAGGTTACTTGTAATACACCATCGATGATGTCATAACCCTCCGGTAACGGATCAGTTTCGTCTTCGATGACTGTCTCTCCAATGACAAATTTCCCTTCTTCATTCAGTGCAAACTGGAATACTTGATCAGACAATTGATACCCATTTGGTGCAACAGATTCCGAAACTTCATATTCACCGATAGACAAACGGAGTGGTTGACTGTATTCTAAATCGACGTACTTCTCTACACCGATCGTATAAAGATAGAAGTAACCGATTCCAGACAAACGTTTCGTTTCTTCTGGTTCTAATGGATTGCCTGTGTATGCTCGATACAGCGGGAAGGAAGAATCTCCTATTTTCCTAATGTCAAAACCTGCACCATCTAAAGGATTACCTTCATGATCTAATTTTCTAACCCGGATCTCCCGGTAATCAAACGTATTGTAAGCAGTGAATGCCACCCATAATCGGCCCTCTTCGTCTGTTGAATGGGTGAGATATTGCCAACTTGCTTCACCTGTTCGTCTAAGCTGGATGATGCCTGTTTCATTGTCGTAAAGTCGCAAGATCCATGTGTCGTTTTCGCTAGGTTCTTTGAAACCTTCTGGGCTTTGACTTTCAACGATTTTGTATTCTGCATAGTTGGCATTTTCTTCACTGTCCGTATGAATAAATGAATCTGGTTCTCCAATAGGATGAATGACTTTCTCACCCTCCACGAGCAAATATTCTCCATTTTCATTTACTGAATAGAACGTGAGCATTCCTTTCTCTTCGTCTGCTTCATTTGCACCAGAGATTCCTTTAGCTACCGGCGTTCCAATTTCAAGTCCGCTTCCATCGGTTTGATAAAGTTCAAACTCTGCCCCATTGATTGGCGTAGTGCTTCCTTCAATTAATTTATTGATGTTCATGTGGACTGGCTTGAATTCATTCCGCATTTCCAGTTTGACATACAAGTCTTCATAATCCGTTTCGTCCTCATTGACATTTTGAACAATTGAAAGTTTGTGGTATTCGCCTTCATAATAAGAATCAGGATCGCTACCTTCTTCTCCACCAACTCTTACTCCTGAAGTATTTGCTGCTACCAACTCATAGTGACCAAGCGCTGTATCTCCGCTGGAACTATATTTTTTGATTTGGAATTGATACGTCTCATCCACTAACTGATAACGTGGCGGTCCAGCGATCTCTCTGATCCAGAAAATATCACTGACAGCACCTGTTTCATCCCCCAGCACAGGGATCTTCGTTTCAAAGATTGCGAGTCCATCGTTGGTAGTTGTTCTCGTTTCAATCGGTTCCACATCCCCGCTATCCGGGTCCTGATCATATAGAGCAAATTCGACTCCTGCTAAAGGTTCCCCATTTTGCCCTGTTTTGCTAACTTGCAAATTACGGTCTTTGTGTTCATAACGAATAGAGGACGTTGGGAAATACATTCGACCAGATGTGATATCGTTATCATAATCTTCCAGATTTTGGATATATGCCTGATTATTTACAGCATAGAAATTCCCGTCTTGTGCACCTGCATCCAGTTTTACTTGATACTTGATCCTGACCATTTCCCCTTCACCTAAAGAAATCGGAGAAAATTTATAGGCTTGATTTTCTCGTCCGACATACGTTGTCGGTGTCGCCACTACTTCTGGCGGTGCTTGCCCATGACGTGTGACATCCCATATTTCTGGTTCTTGGTACTTCATGCCATTTTCTCCTGGATCTAGATGGTAAAACTGAATATCCGCCGATCTGCCAGCTCCAAACGGTGAAACATTAAATCCAGTTTCATCATAAAGTGTGGCTTGTTGGATCGTTTTCTTGAAAGTAGAGGAGATGTCCTCCAAGGCTGTAATGATGTCATTCTTGTTGTTCGCATCGTAATAACGCGGTGTTGTGCCATCATCGTTTAAATCAGCAATGTTTTTTAATACATTTCGTCCAATTGCATCGAGCCGCTGTCTGCCGGCAACACTTCCGTCAATGCCTAACCCAATGGAAAAAATACTTGGTGGGTTCTCTTGGTACTTGTTTTTCAGCCAATGATGATATGCAACAGTATTGATGGCAGATGATTTTTCTTGGGTATCCGGTTCTCCTGTAGTACCATTGCTAGCAGCACCAGTACCAACCCAGTGAAACGCTTTATCATCACCTTCTTTTACTTCTCCGTAACGATAATTATAATCCCACGTATCTTCTGGACGATTAAATTCTGAAGGATAGACAACAGGATAACTAAAACCTGCCCCTGATGTATTTCCAGAATATGTTTCAAAGTTTTTAAATAAATCGCCTGTATCTCGAGCGATCATATTATTCATAACTGCCCAGTTGGTAAAATCTGGTCTGTTACTTCTTTCAATTGGAGCATAACTGAAGGTGGGTGTTCCGTCTCCTACGACGATCAGGATCTTTTCGGGATTTCTATTTTCTCCGCCATTATCCGCGTACAATGTTTCATAGCCATTTTTAAGTCCTAGTGTAAGCGGCGTTCCTCCGATGGGTGTACGATTTAGTGCTGTATTCTCACTTCCCGTTAAACGATTGATGTCATTTGTCAACGGAAAGATGTCCGAACTGATTTGTTCCTGGTTATTGATGACTGTACTATTATGATAAAAATTCACCATACCGATCCGAATATCCATATTTGGGTCGGATAGCAGATTTTCACTAATTTCATTTACTGCTTCTATCAGTGCCGCATTTTTACTCTGGCCTCCGCCTTCTAGTGTCCCCTCATTCATACTGGCTGATTTATCTAGAACAAAAACGATATCGATCGGGCTGATTTCTTGTTTCTCACTTCCGATCACATCTAGATAAACGTTATAAAGTGTCGTTGCATCTTCAGGATGTAGATCAGATGTTGGGTTGTTTGATAGAACAGGTTCTACCCATTTTTTGATATACGCTCCGTTATAATCCAAGTAACTGTTTTCAAAATTCCGTTCATCTCCCCAAAGCTGAACGGTTTGAGCCGGAACATTTACATCTTCTTCACCTGCAGTTGATCCATTATCAGCCGCATAGTCATAATTTCGCCAGTTCGCTCCCCCGATTGTGTAATCACTATCATCGATCAAGTTCTCTCCATCATATGGTGAGCCTTTTTCTCCCTGATAGCGTTCATTGCTTTGTGACCAATTTCCTAATACTTTTGTATAGTCATTCGTTGTAAATCGTGGATAGCGGTGCTGATCGTTTTCAGCTATTCCGCTAGGATAGATATATTCATATGGATCTTGCGTAGCTGTTGGTCCAAGACGTTCTAAAATACCGTTGAATAACCGGCGTTGAATGCGTTGGAGTGCTTGACCGCTGGGCACGATTGGTGTGTCCAGCTCTTCCGTTTCATTTTCTTCGCTACGTTGATTTTCAGCGGAATCCTCTGTATCTGTTTCATTTTCTTGTAATTCTTGATTAGCTATTCTTTCATCGACCACCACTTGAAGAGGTAGTTCCCCTTCATTCACATCTGGAATCTTTTCTGTTTCAAAAACCAATGTGCCGGTCTCAGCTTCTTTTGAATAAAATTTTCCGACATACCATTCTTGACCATCGATTGTCTCGACTTTTAAGTCTTCTCCATCTTCATCGTAAGAGGAGAGACCTGTTCCCCGAACGTTTTTTACGGTACCAATACCGGTAGCAGCTGTATCGATTGCTAAACGTATTCTACCTTCGTTCGCACTCTCTTTCTTTTCAAAAGCCAGATGCCATTCAAACGTTTCTTCTTTTTCGATATACCTCCCTTCGATTTTTGCATAATCCTCATCTAGAAATACCTCATCCTCCTTCACTTCTGTTGACTCAGCAGCTACATCCAATGCTGTCATATGATAGACAGACTGGAAATACGGTCCAAATAGCAGACTGACAGCTGCTAACTGCAAAAGCTTCAATTTTATCCCTTTCACATTCTTATACTCCTTTCTAAAACATGTGTCTTCTTTCACAACAAACACCAAAAACAACGTCTATCTAATTATAATCTAATTTAATTTTAACTTTAAATCAAATAATATCCATTTTAGTTAAAAAACACCAATTATACAACATTTATTATTAAAATTAGATTATAAAGTTTTATAACGTTCTCATTTAACAGAACTTAAGTTATTAAGACAGGTAAATAATCCCCGACTGTTTCCCTGAAAAACAAAAAAATAAAGCACAAATGCGTATTTACGCACTCATGCTTTATTCATACAATTGATTCAGATAACGGCAGCACACAAGATGCCGATAACACTTCCTAAAATAGCTCCTCCTAAAACATCAGTAGGATAATGTAAAAGTAAAAAAATTCTTGAATAAGCGATCAAACAAGCAAATAGAAAAGCTAATATTCCTGCAATACGACTTAACTCGAACAACGCTGCTACAGATAAAAAAGCAAGTGCCGTATGCCCTGAAGGAAAAGAAGAAGTCTTCGGTTTACTTGTGTAAAGGATAAGCCGACGATTTTTTTCATAGGGTCGTTTCCGCCTTGTCGTTTTTTTAATGAGAAGTAGACCAACAAAAAAATAGATTAGACTGCCTATAAGAATAGCTAGACCATATTCTCTTGTATCAGGTACCAAAACTAAAACCGTAGCAAGGAGCAGCCAAATAAAACCGCCATTAGAGATATTACTGATAAATTTCAAGAAATTGATTTTCCGATTGTCCGTTTCTCGTTGCTTAGCGAACTTATTGATAATACGATCATCGATTTTAGCAATCAAACGCAGCATGTTATTCCTCCTTTTTAAGACCCTTTTCTTGCGTACGATGGATAAAAAGCAGGACTTGAAAATAAAACAAGAAGCTAAAACCTAATAAAGCAAGGTAGATTGGTCCTGCAAACCATAATACAATCAGAAGTATCGACGTGCCTGCTAAATAAAAAAGTGCACTTTTAAAATCATTAAAAAACAAGAAAAATGCTGCAATCCAAGAGACTTCTTTTTGATTTTCCAGTTGAAGCAAGATTTTGTAACTAAAAAGAACCGCACTTAATAGAAGCAAAAACAACGTAGTATACATCAATGTATAGCCAATTCTCCCACCCCAATAATGGAAAATCCGATAATCGATGAATAAAAGAAAAAAATAACTACTTGCTAAACTATCTTGCTTTCCATAAAGAGAAATATTCTCACGGAACTTCTTCCAGTATAATGAACTGAGCTTTTTCTCTTTATTTTTTTTGTAATAATAAATCATATACAGAACTGTTCGACTTGCAGATCCCAATGTGAAAACAGGCAAGACGCACAGGAACCACAGTAGCTGTAACTGGATAAGACGTGGTATCCATTCAATGATTTCTAAGAAATAATCATTGGCTCTTTTACCAATCGACCGATTCATCATCCTTTTGATCCTCCTGTCAAATCCATTCCTTCAATGAAATAACGTTGTGCAAAAAAGAACAGCAAGATCGTCGGGATCAAGACAAGTGTTGCTCCTGCCATCAGATAATTCCATTGTGTCGTCGCTTGGTTCTGAAAAACTTGCAAGCCAATCTGCAACGTGTATTTTTCTTGATCTTGGATATATAAAAGAGGACCTAAGAAATCATTCCAAGCCGCATTGAAGGAATTGATTGCAATCGTGATCAAAGCAGGTTTCGTCAATGGAAGCATCAAATGACTCCAAATATACAAATGATTCGCTCCGTCGATTTCAGCAGCTTCGATCAATTCATTATTGATCGATAAGTAAAATTGACGCATCAGAAATATATTGAACGCATTGCCGAAGAACGATGGAACGATCAGGGGCAAATAAGTACCTACCCAGCCGATCTTGGAGAATAATACATATTGAGGAATCATCGTTACAAACCCTGGGATCATCATCGTAGAAAGAACCAAAGCAAACATCAGCTTTTTCCCAGGAAAATCAAGCTTCGCAAATCCATAAGCAATAAAAGAATTCGAAAGGACATTACCAATCACTACTAGCACAGTGATGAATAATGTATTTCTTGCATAGCGCCAAAAAGGAAATGCGGCAATCGTATCCAGATAGTTTTCCCATACGATTTTTTCTGGGAAAAAGGTCGGAGGATAACGAACGATTTCTTCCATTGGTTTCAATGAAGTAAATACCATCCAAAGCAATGGAATGAGCAAAATAATTCCTATTACCGTCATAAGCACATAGCTTAGCATTTTTTTTGATTGCCGATTCACACTGGTCTTTTTAAAATAATCCATCATTTGCCGTCACCTCCAGAATAATAGACCCATTTAGGTGCAAGCTTCAAATTGACAAAAGTCAGAACCAAAACGATCAGAAATAGGATCATCGACATAGCCATCGCATACCCCATATCAAAAGCGACGAACGCCTTGTTCCACATATGCAGATTATAAAAAAGCAAGGAATTTGCAGGCCCACCTGTTCCATTTTTCGTCATGACATAAGCTTCTTGAAAAATTTGGAAAGAACCGATCGTAGAGGTGATCACATCGTAAAAAATAATAGGAGTGATTAATGGCAAAGTAATACTTTTGAACTTTCCCCAAACGCCTGCTCCATCGATTTCTGCTGATTCATATAAAGATCTAGGAACATTTTGTAATGTAGCTAAGTAAAGTAGCATTGCTCCTCCAGAACTCCATATTTTCATCAAAATCAACGCTGGTTTCGTCCATTGTGGATCAAACAACCAAGCTGGTCCAGGGATGTGGAACCAGCCCAGAAATGTGTTGATCAATCCTGCAGATGGAGAAAGCAGCTGCATCCATAAGATGTAGACTGCTACTCCTGATAAGACTGCCGGTAAATAGAAAACTGTACGGAATACACTGATTCCTTTGATTTTTTGATTGAGTACTGTGGCTAAAAACACACTGAAAATCGTCGTCAGCGGTACATTGAAGATGACGAAATAAACGGTGTTGTATAACGATTTCCAAAATAAATCGTCATGAACGAACATTCTTTTGAAATTTGCTAGACCAATGAAATTCATCTTGGATGTCAAATTATAATCGGTGAAACTACCAATAACTGAAAAAAGCATAGGCCCTAGCATAAAGATTAAAAAACCGATAATAAAAGGCGAGATAAATAAATAGGCCCATCTTGCTTCTTTTTTCTTTCGGATAGATAAACGCTTCAAATTTTCTTGCCTCCTCTTTACCTAGACAGTCAAAAACGGATTATTGATTTTGCTTGACTAAGTTCTCTACTGCTTTTTGTGCATCTGCCAATCCTTCTTTTGCTGATTTTGTTCCTAAAAGAATCTGGTCGATCTGTTCATTCACTAATGTCGTATAATCCGGTGCATCTAAAGGAACTGGTGTGATCACCGTATTTTTAAAGTTTTCGTCCGCCATTTGATAGATCATTTTCCCTTTGTCCGTTAGGTTGTCATTATTCACTAAATTCTCGTTGGCTGTCTTGCTTGCCATGATGTCAAAACTTTTTTCGCCGAATTTTTCTTGTACTTCTGGAGAAGAAAGATATTTGATGAATTCATAAGAGGCTTCAGGATCTTTTGCTCCGTATGGTACTTCCAAGACGAATCCGCCACCCCATGACCAATGACCTGAACCTTCCTCTTTTTCTGGAAGCTGCATCACGCCAAAATCAAAATCATCCGGTGCGTTTTCCATCAAGCTAGAGTAATAATTGATGTTTTGGGCGCGCATGGCTACTAATCCAGAAATAAATGGATCAGACACACCAGAACCAAATTCTGCTTCTAATTTGTTGATTGTATTTTTTCCATAATAATCCTGCCAGTCTTGAATCCATTCCAAGGCTTCCACTTTGTTTTTAGTATCAATCTTGACTTTTTCGTCCTTATCAAACCAACTAGTCCCGTTGTCTGCGTTTAGCGCCCATACATCCGCGCCTAAATTCCATAATGGATAAAAACCGATACGCGTAAACTCTTTTCCATCTTTTTTATCTAGTTTACGTGCTGTTTCTTCTAATTCATCCCAAGTTGTCGGTAGATCTTGTTCGCTGATTCCAGCTTCTTTAAATAACTTTTTATTATAAAAAATGACTTGTGTATCTGTATTGAAAGGGATGGCATAAGGATCACCTTTATATTCTACTGTATCCCAAAGCTGCGGATAAAAATCCTTAGAAGTGTCTTTATCTACATACTCAGAGAGATTGGTTGCTTGCTGTGCTTCTGCTCTTTGCGCAACGGAATTTATGTCCTGTACAATAACATCAGGTGCATTTCCAGCCGTTATTGCAGATAAAGATTTGGTCCAAATATCCCCCCATGGCTGATACTTATAATTTACATGGATCTCGTCTTGTGATTGGTTGAAATCCTCAATGATTTCTTCGATGGCTTCTTTTCGTGCGCCCGACCCCCAAAAGGACCAGAAATCAATATTTTTTCTTCCATCACTTGTTTTTTCAGAAGAATTTGCTGCACTTGAGCTGGCATCGCTTGTATTACTTGATCCGCATCCTCCTAATAAAAACAATGCTGAACTTGCCAACAATCCTGTAAACAATATTTTTTTCATATTTTACCTCCAAATTTTAATGTAACCGATATCGGTTTTAATATAACGATATCATTTTGTTCTGAAAATAACAATTTATAAGGTATGATCATCGAAAAATTATTAATGATACCAACACTTTATATAATTCGCGAGCGTTTTCTTTGAATTTTTTAATTTTTCATAGCAGAATGAGAATGTATTAAAAAAAGATTAGGAGGAATTTTGATGTTTAGACACCAGAAAGAATTGCAGTTTGAGGCAAAACCAGATCGTCCGAATCCATTAATCGCGAAATATCTGCAGGAGCTGATCGGCGGCCAATATGGCGAGATGAGTGTAGCTATGCAGTACCTGTTCCAAGGTTGGAGCTGCCGAGGAGAAGAAAAATATAAAGATATGCTGATGGACATTGCAACAGAAGAAATCGGCCACGTGGAAATGTTGGCGACAATGGTTGCTCGTTTATTAGAGGGTGCGCCTGTTGAAGATCAAGAAGCAGCAATGCAAAAAGATCCAACAATTGGTGCCATTATCTCTGGAATGAATCCACAGCACGCGATCGTAGCTGGCTTAGGACCTCGTCCTGCTGACAGCGTGGGCAATCCATGGAGCGGTGCCTATATCATTGCGAGTGGCAACTTGTTAGCAGATTTTAGAGCTAATTTAAATGCCGAATCACAAGGAAGACTTCAAGTAGCACGTATTTACGAAATGATTGATGATCGTGGCGTAAAAGATATGCTGTCTGTTCTCCTTGCAAGAGATAGTTATCATCAAAATCTATGGGAATGTGCAGTGAAAGAATTAGAAGAAAAAGAAGGTTCGATCTTAGTCCCAAGTACTTTCCCACGTGACAAAGAACGAAAAGACATTGCTTATGACTTCTATAACTTCTCAGAGGGAGACCAAAGTAGTGAAGGTTCTTGGGCTAGTGGCAAAGCACTGGACGGAGAAGGCGAATATCAATGGTTGAAAGAACCTAAGATCGAAGGCGCTGCACCAAAATTAGAACCAGTAACACCAAAAATGTATGGGACACCTCCATTCAAGAAATAAGAAAAAAGGTTGTGACAAGATTTTTGTCACAACCTTTTTATTGTATTAGAAACGACTTTCCTATTGGCTCGCTTTAAATTTCTTGAAAAATAAATTTCCTTCAGCAGTTAAGCGAACACCTCTGTTTTCTGGATCCAATGTGATATATTCTTTCTCTTTACACCATCGGAAAAACGCGTTCCCGAGATTTCCTCCTAAATGAAATGTTCGTTCTGTCCAATCTAAGCAAGGTTTCACAAATGCTCCAGATTGTTTTTTCAGTGCGTCAATATCTATTCCTAAGTCTTTGAAATAACAAACGCCTTCTTCTGTAAGTTCCACATGATGGTTTTCCATCACAAGATAGTTGTTGTGAATGTCACTTTTCTATTTAAATGGCAAAAATTTTTAGTATTAAATGACAAAAGCTACCAATTTTTGGTAGCTTCTTATATACCTATCACTAAACTATCTCTTGCTGCTTCGACAACTTCTACAGTAATCTTATCTATTTGATTGATTCTTAAAATACGATCAATCTATGCAAATAAACGATGAATAAGCCTAAAATTTCCTTTTGTAATTTTAATGATAGTTGTGATAGCCTCATAATCAGAAAAATCTTCTAACTTAATATCAATTCCTAAGTCTGACCATTTGTATTCCAAAATATGATGTGTTTCATCCTTACTAAGGTTATCAAATTCATGCGCAAATCCTATGCGATAGTAAAGTTGCGGATAACGAGACAACCTTTTTTCAATACCAGGCATACCGATAAGAACCATTGCCAGATCATTTCTATCATAAATATCTCTTAGCTGTTCTAAATGCTGAAGCTTTAACCGATCAATTTCATCGACAATAATTAAATCAATTGCTTCATAGGTTTTAGGAACAGAAGGATCTTCTTGATTGTATTTTAGTACCATATGCATTGCTTTAGTCAGACCTATTCTACTAGTTATTGTGTTAATATCAGAACTGACACGAGACATCTTTTCAGTTGGTGCAGTATAAAAAACTTTATTTACACTTAATATTTCATCTGTTGCATTTTTTCCAATATCATCAGCACGATGCTAGGCAATTTGTTTTTCTATATTATCCCAATTACAGTAATACCTCGAAGATAATGTTTTACCTACGCCAGGAGCACCATAGCAAATTCCAATATACTTATATTTAATACATGCGTCACAAAATTCAGCAAATCGTTTATATTCTTTTGTTTCAATAAAGGTTTTATTCATTTTTTTGTCTAACTTCTTCTGAAACCCTAATTTGCTCAAAATCAGTTCGTATCTTCCTAATTAAACCAACTAGACCATCATGTTCATATTTTTGTACCCAGCGATAAAGTGTACGAGTAGGTACTTTATTTTTAATAGCTATTTCTTTTATCGTTTTTTGTTTATTAAGATAAGGCTCAATAATTTTATATTTTTTCATCGCATCTATTCTTTGCTGTTCTGAAAAATTAGTGAGCGTTTGTTTTTCCATCTTTTCCCTCCATTTTATCTAAATAACGATAAATCGTTGTTCGAGAAACATTCCAACGTTCGGCAATAGTTTTAATAGGTGTTCCACTATCAACTAGAGTCTTTAATAATTCTAAGTCTTGTGCTTTTAATTTTTCAGGACGTCCTCCAAATCGCCCTCTTGCTCGAGCTGCTGCTCGTCCTGCTGCGGATCTTTCTAAAATCAGGTTGCGTTCAAATTCTGCGAATGCTGCAAACAAATGAAACATTAGCTGACCAGTCGAACTAGATTTATCCATTGTAATATTTTCCTGAAGACTATGAAAACTTACGCCGCGTTCATTCAATCGATTGACAATTGAAATCAAATCTTCCATATTCCGTCCTAATCGATCCAATCGCCAAACGACAAGTGTATCGCCAGAGCGAACAAAATCAATCGCCATTTCTAATCCTGGTCGATTACTTTTTGCCCCACTCATATGATCGGTAAAAATTTTTTCACAACCAAATTTATTTAGGCTGTCTTCTTGTAAATCCAAATTTTGTAAACCAGTAGATACCCGGGCGTATCCTATTTTCAAAAAAATCACTCCCTCATTAATTTTATTGTAACATAACTTTATACCGATGGTATAAATGAACATAGATTTTGATATGGGTTTATGAACACATAATAGAATCAAAATTATAGAAATAAGATAAAAAAATAGACTGTTCAGAAACGCCTGATTTTCTGTCCACTCTATTTATGAGCTTCATTCAGTATAGAAACAAAATAATGAATATAAAGCAAATAAATATAGGATAGGTTTTACTTATTCTTCACTGCTGCTATTTTACTAGGAAATCCTACGACAATTTTGGGATTACTTTTTTTCTTCCTGAAGACAAAAAGATGCACTTATATACAAATAAAAACTCCCTATATAGTAGTTAGGGAGTTTTATATCTTATCAACGCATCATGGTAGCGTCAATAATTTTGTGTAAATAACTCG
>NZ_KV833927.1:0-42894 GCF_001837725.1 Enterococcus sp. HMSC072F02 | reverse complement strand
AATGATGTTCCCCTCTAATCTTAGTATGTTTTCGCTAAAAGCGAACATTCATTGCTTCGTTTGTATAGACTAAAAATAATATATGTTTTTTATCCATTCGTATAAATTCTCTTTTTGCTCTTGATTTTTTCGCTTAATTGAGTTAAATTACATAGGGCGCTAAAAAAAGCCCTGATTAAATTAATAATGTTCGTGTTTTACTGGATGTGAACATCAGGAGGATAATGTAATGAAAGTATTTGATTACGAAGATATTCAATTAATTCCTAATAAATGTATCGTAAATAGCCGTTCTGAATGTGATACAACGGTCACATTAGGTAAACATACATTCAAAATGCCAGTAGTGCCTGCCAACATGCAGACGATTATTGATGAAACGATTGCAGAATTCTTAGCGGAAAATGGTTATTTCTATATCATGCATCGGTTTGATGAAGTAGCCCGAATTCCGTTTATCAAAAAAATGAAAAAGCGCGGATTGATTACCTCAATCAGTGTTGGCGTCAAGAAAGAGGAATATTCCTTTATAGAGAAGTTGGCAGAAGAATCGCTAAATCCTGATTATATCACTATCGACATCGCACATGGACATGCTAACTCAGTTATTGATATGATCCAGCATATTAAAAAATATTTGCCTGAAACTTTTGTGATTGCCGGTAATGTTGGTACACCGGAAGCCGTCCGTGAATTGGAAAATGCGGGTGCAGATGCAACAAAAGTCGGGATTGGTCCAGGAAAAGTATGTATTACAAAAATCAAGACAGGCTTTGGAACTGGAGGCTGGCAACTGGCCGCTCTTAGATGGTGTGCGAAAGCAGCTCGTAAGCCGATCATCGCTGACGGTGGGATCAGAACACATGGCGATATTGCAAAATCTGTCCGTTTTGGAGCGACAATGGTTATGATTGGCTCATTGTTTGCCGGTCACGAGGAATCTCCTGGCGAAACAAAAGTCGAAAACGGAATTGTATATAAAGAATACTTTGGTTCTGCTTCAGAATTCCAAAAAGGTGAAAAACGAAATGTTGAAGGAAAGAAAATCTGGATCCAACATAAAGGATCTTTGAAAGATACACTAGTGGAAATGCAACAAGACCTTCAGTCATCTATTTCGTATGCTGGAGGAAGAGATCTGGAATCCATTCGGAAAGTTGATTATGTCATCGTGAAAAATTCGATTTTTAATGGAGATACGATCTAAATAATGAGTAAAATATCAGCGGAAGGTTCATAACAGAACCTTCCGTTTTTTATGTTTTGCAAAAAAAGCTTTTCTTTTTTCTCGTAAATTCGGTAAAATCAATAGAAAGAATGGACAACAGAAAAGAGAGGACTATGTGGGGAAAAGTAGAGAAAAAACAAGGACCGATTTATCGTCAAATCATGGAACAGATCATGAGAGAAATCGAAAGTGGAAGAATCAATCCTGGAGATCAACTTGAATCGGAACGAAAACTAGGGCAATTTTTTGGTGTAAATCGTTCCACCGTTGTTCATGCATTGGAAGAACTTAGAGAGCTTGGCGTATTAACAAGTAAACGTGGTAGCGGTTGGTTCGTCAATCAGACTGAATGGGGGAAATTCGCCGTTCCAAGAATCGATTGGCGAAAAATGATCTCACCTCGCTATGAACAGACGGATTGGTATGAACAAAAAATAAAAGAAGCAAAGCAGAGCCAAAGAACATTGTTCCTTGACTTATATGCGAGTGAGATGCCAGATGAGCTTTTGCCGAATTTTGAGTTTCCTTCTTATTCTCTTGAAGAAATCTTAGTGGAAGAAAAAGAAATGGATCTTTTAGGCTATACTCCGTTACGTAACAAAATCAAACAGTATTTGGAAAGTAAATTTGAACTGACCTTTTCCCTAAACCAGCTTCTGGTGACTGGTGGTGGTCAGCAAGCAATCTTTTTGATCTTACAAACGATTCTTTCTGCTGGAGAGGGGATAGCTGTAGAGTCACCTTCTTTTTTTTACCGATTACCTCTTTTCAAAGCTTCAGGAACGCGTTTATTTGGGATACCGATGGATGAAGAAGGGATCGACTTAGAAAAACTGAAAGAATCGATCCATAAAAATAAATTGAAAGCAGTGCTGATCAACCCCAATTTTCAAAACCCTACAGGAAAAGTGATGAGTCAAAAGCGACGAGAAAAGCTAGTAGAATTGTGTCGGCAGTATCGGCTTCCAATTATTGAAGACGATGTATTTACGGACCTTTCATTTCTAAACCAAGATGAAGTTCTTCCTATACGAACGATTGATCCGGATAATGTATTATATGTCGGTTCGTTATCTAGAATTTTAGGAAAAACAACGAAAATCGGTTGGTTGATCGGACCAGAGGCCTTTATCTCGCAACTAGCTAAAGCGCAAGAAATGATGGAGTTTTCGATGAACATCCTTACACAAATCACGGCCGCTAATGTATTTGATGAAGCAATTGATTTGAAAATGTTGGATGTAAGAAAAAAATTGAAAGAAAAAAGCCAACTGATAAGCATTTGGGCGGAGTCTCAATCGTTTTTCAAGCTTCATTCGATTTTAGGTGGTTATTATGCTTGGATCACTTGGGATGGAAAAAAGCTGGACCCCCAACTAGCAGAAAAAGTAGTAGATTTGGGTCTAGGAATCGCACCAAGTCTACTTTTTGGGCAAGATATAAATGGAATCAGAATCAATTACAGTCGTCTAGATGAAGCCAACATATCGTTGTTTTATTCAAAGATGAAAATTTTAGAACAGTGGTTAACAGAATAATTTCACAAAGTAAAAAGATTAAAGAATATAACAGCTGGGATTTAAATTTCCGGCTGTTTCTTTTTTTTCGTAAAAAGAAGACGAGGCAAAGTATTAGAGAAAAATACACTCTTTGTATAGCCATTCACGATGTCTTAAGAAAATAAATAGTTGCAGCAAAACTGTATAACACCAGCGTTTCTAAATAGAAACAGATCATTGCAAGTTTGATTAGAAAATAGAAAAAACACAGCCTAAATATAAAACGCTTTCCTCATTGTGATTATATTCACTAAAGCTGTTAATATGCGGATTGACATAATTTCCTTTCATCGTGAAAATTTGTGCTTTTAGCTTGTATTTCTCATAAATCCATGATAATTTATTAATGAAGACGGTTAAATAGTGATACAGTTTTATTCGCTGTTTCAATCGCAGAATGAAGAGATTTTCTTATAGATGAGAGAGGAATGTGTGACAAATGGCAAACAAAAAAGCACCGATCGACTTCCAAGCACTGCTAGATGAAGTCAATGCAGATTTCCCAGTATATCAAGCACTTGATCAAGATGGAAACGTAGTTAACAAAGATTTAGTACCTGATTTATCCGATGATGAACTCGTTGAATTAATGACTCACATGGTATGGTCTCGTGTATTAGACCAACGTTCCACAGCGCTGAACCGCCAAGGACGCCTAGGCTTTTTTGCACCAACTGCAGGACAAGAGGCAAGTCAGCTGGCCAGCGCGTATGCATTTGATAAAGAAGATGTTCTTCTTCCAGGTTATCGAGATGTCCCTCAACTAGTAAAACATGGTTTACCTTTATCACAAGCATTTTTATGGTCTAGAGGACATGCTGCAGGTAATTCTTATCCAGAAGAATTGAAAGCTCTACCACCACAAATCATCATCGGTGCACAATATGTACAAGCAGCCGGTGTTGCATTAGGTTTGAAGAAACGCAACAAGAAAAATGTTGTCTTCACTTATACTGGTGATGGCGGTTCATCACAAGGTGATTTTTACGAAGCAATCAATTTCGCTGGCGCTTACCATGCAAATGCTGTGTTTTATATCCAAAACAACGGGTATGCGATCTCTACACCTCGTGAAAAACAAACCGCAGCAAAAACACTTGCACAAAAAGCTGTCGCAGCTGGGATTCCAGGTATTCAAGTCGATGGAATGGATCCGCTTGCAGTGTATACTGTATCTAAAATGGCACGGGAATGGGCGATCAGCGGAAATGGACCAGTCCTAATCGAAACACTGACTTATCGTTACGGACCCCATACACTATCTGGGGACGATCCAACACGCTACCGTACAAAAGACACAGATGACGAATGGCAGAAAAAAGATCCATTGATCCGCTTCCGTAAATATCTGACGGAAAAAGGACTTTGGTCTGAAGAAAAAGAAGAACAAGTGATTGAAGCAACTAAAGAAGAAATCAAAGCAGCTATCGCAGAAGCCGACAAAGTTCCAAAACAAAAGGTTTCAGATTTCTTGAAAAACATGTTCGAAGTATCTCCACAATCAATCAAAGAACAAATTGCAATTTATGAAGCGAAGGAGTCGAAATAATCATGGCACAAAAAACAATGATCCAAGCAATCACCGATGCCTTAGCACTTGAACTAGAAAATGACGAGAATGTCGTTGTTTTTGGTGAAGATGTTGGGAAAAACGGAGGAGTTTTCCGGGCAACTGAAGGATTGCAGGAAAAATTCGGAGAAGACCGAGTATTCGATACTCCTTTAGCTGAATCTGGAATCGCAGGGTTGAGTTTTGGGCTTGCGTTGGAAGGATTTCGTCCAGTTCCTGAAATCCAATTCTTTGGTTTTATTTTCGAAGCAATGGATGAAGTAGTAGCTCAAATGGCTCGTACAAGATATCGAATGAGCGGTACTAGAAATCTACCAATCACGATCCGTTCACCATTTGGTGGCGGTGTTCATACACCAGAACTGCATTCAGATAATTTAGAAGGTTTGATTGCCCAGTCTCCTGGTATTCGAGTAGTGATCCCATCAAATCCTTACGATGCAAAAGGACTATTGATTTCTTCTATTAGAAGTAACGATCCAGTTGTTTTCCTAGAACACATGAAACTATATCGCTCATTCCGAGAAGAAGTGCCGGATGAAGCTTACGAAGTTCCTTTGGACAAAGCAGCAGTTACTCGTGAAGGAACAGATGTATCTGTTATCACATACGGGGCAATGGTGCGTGAAGCAATCAAAGCAGCAGATAATCTTGCAAAAGAAAATATCTCTGTTGAAATCATTGATCTTCGTACAGTTGCGCCATTAGATGTAGAAACGATCATTCAATCCGTGGAAAAAACGGGTCGCGTAGTCGTTGTCCAAGAAGCACAACGACAAGCGGGTGTTGCTGCGCAAGTAGTTTCTGAGATCTCAGAACGCGCTATCCTTTCATTAGAAGCCCCAATCGGACGAGTTTCTGCACCTGATACAGTCTTCCCGTTTGGACAAGCAGAAAATGTTTGGTTACCAAACGCAAAAGATATCGAAGACAAAGTAAAAGAAATCGCGGAATTTTAAGAAAAGAAGGGACGAAACAAAGTCATGGCTTATCAATTTAAATTGCCGGATATCGGTGAAGGAATTGCAGAAGGTGAAATCGTCAAATGGTTCGTCAAACCAGGAGATACGATTAATGAAGATGATACATTATTAGAAGTTCAAAACGACAAATCAGTAGAAGAAATCCCCTCACCTGTAACAGGAACGGTTAAAAATGTCATTGTTCCAGAAGGTACAGTAGCAAATGTTGGGGATGTATTGGTAGAAATCGATGCACCAGGACACGAAGACAATGAAGGGGACAGTGGTGTAGCCGCAGAATCCCAAACTCCAGCTAACCCGGCTGCTGAACCAACTGTTGATACAGGATCAGCTGGATCGTCAAGCGAAGGAGTCTTCCAATTCAAGTTACCGGATATCGGTGAAGGAATTGCAGAAGGTGAAATCGTCAAATGGTTCGTCAAACCAGGAGATACGATTAATGAAGATGATACATTATTAGAAGTTCAAAACGACAAATCAGTAGAAGAAATCCCGTCACCCGTAACCGGGACAGTTAAAAACGTGATTGTCCCAGAAGGCACAGTAGCAAATGTTGGGGACGTGTTAGTAGAAATCGATGCTCCTGGACACAATGGTGCACCATCAACTAGTGCGCCATCAGCTGAAGCACCAAAAGAAAAAGTGGAAACATCAGGTTCAGCAAGTGTCGTTGAAGCTGCCGATCCAAATAAACGTGTATTGGCTATGCCATCTGTTCGTCAATTTGCCCGCGAAAAAGATGTAGATATCTCACAAGTAACTGCAACTGGAAAAGGTGGCAGAGTAACAAAAGAGGACATCGAAAACTTCTTGACAGGTGGTCCAAGCAGTGCACCAGCGAAATCAGTAGCGCCAGAAGCGGCAGCGCCGAAAGAAGCAGCTGCTGCAGCAGAAAGCAAACCAGCTGCAACAGCAAAACCATTCAAGTCCAACTTAGGAGATTTGGAAGAACGTGTAGCAATGACACCAACACGTAAAGCTATTGCTAAAGCAATGGTCAACAGTAAGCATACAGCTCCACACGTGACATTGCATGATGAAGTAGAAGTGTCTAAACTATGGGATAACCGGAAACGATTTAAAGAAGTTGCTGCTGCAAATGGTACGAAACTTACTTTCTTGCCATATGTCGTGAAAGCTTTAACAGCGACTGTGAAGAAATACCCAGTATTGAATGCATCTATCGACGATGCAAACCAAGAAATCGTTTATAAACATTACTACAATATCGGTATTGCAACTGATACGGATCACGGACTATATGTACCAAATGTGAAAGATGCAGACCGCAAAGGAATGTTTGCTATTGCAGACGAAATCAATGAGAAAGCAAAATTAGCTCATGACGGCAAACTATCTGCAGAAGATATGCGCAATGGAACGATTACGATCAGCAATATCGGATCTGTAGGTGGCGGTTGGTTTACACCAGTCATCAACTATCCAGAAGTAGCTATTTTAGGTGTAGGAACGATTGCACAACAACCAATCGTAAATGCTGAAGGCGAAATCGTTGTCGGTCGTGTGATGAAACTGTCATTAAGTTTCGATCACCGTATCGTAGATGGAGCAACTGCGCAACAAGCAATGAATAATATCAAACGTCTTTTAGCTGATCCAGAGCTATTAATGATGGAAGGATGATAAACAAATGGTAGTTGGAGATTTTGCTGTAGAATTAGATACAGTTGTAATCGGTGCGGGACCTGGTGGCTATGTAGCTGCCATCCGCGCTGCTGAAATGGGACAAAAAGTAGCAATCATTGAAAGAGAGTATATTGGCGGTGTTTGTTTGAACGTCGGCTGTATTCCTTCAAAAGCACTGATAGCTGCAGGACACCATTATCAAGAGTCACTAGATTCTGAAATGTTTGGAGTAACTAGTGAAAATGTCAAACTAGATTTTGCGAAAACACAAGAATGGAAAGAAAACAAAGTTGTTCATACGTTGACTTCTGGTGTTGGTTTCCTATTAAAAAAACATAAGGTTGAAACAATCGAAGGAGAAGCGTTCTTCGTAGATGATCACACACTACGCGTCATTCATCCAGATTCAGCTCAAACTTATTCGTTCAATAACGCAATCATCGCAACAGGTTCCCGTCCAATCGAGATTCCAGGATTTAAGTTCGGAGGACGTGTGTTAGATTCTACTGGCGGATTAGCATTGAAAGAAGTACCTAAGAAATTTGTGATCATCGGTGGCGGTGTGATTGGTGCCGAATTGGGCGGAGCGTACGCAAACTTAGGAGCAGAAGTAACGATCCTTGAAGGCTCACCACAAATTTTACCAACTTACGAAAAAGATTTAGTAAAATTAGTAGAAGATGATTTCAAGAAAAAAGGCGTAACAGTCGTAACGAATGCAATGGCGAAAGAAGCAGTCGATAACGGCGACAGCGTGACAGTGAAATATGCAGTGGATGGGAAAGAAGAATCCGTTACTGCTGATTATGTGATGGTCACTGTAGGTCGTCGTCCGAATACGGATGATATGGGCTTAGAACAAGCAGGCGTCGAAGTAGGAGAACGAGGATTGATCATGGTAGATAAACAAGGACGTACGAACGTACCTAATATCTATGCCATCGGTGATATCGTTCCAGGGGCGGCATTAGCACACAAAGCCAGTTATGAAGCAAAAATCGCTGCTGAAGCAATCTCTGGCAAAAAAGTAGCTGTAGATTATAAAGCAATGCCGGCAGTAGCCTTTACTGATCCTGAATTGGCTTCTGTAGGTATGACGATCAAAGAAGCAAAAGATGCTGGTATCGAAGCAAAAGCATATAAATTCCCATTTTCAGGGAACGGTCGAGCATTATCGCTTGGTAAAACAGAAGGATTCATCCGTCTAGTTACGACGATTGAAGATAACGTGCTGATTGGTGCACAAATCGGGGGAGTCGGTGCAAGCGATATGGTTTCTGAATTAGCTTTAGCAATCGAATCAGGAATGAATGCTGAAGATATCGCCTTGACGATTCATCCGCATCCATCTCTTGGCGAAATCGTCATGGATGCTTCGGAATTAGCATTAGGCTTGCCAATTCATATTTGATTTGAATAATATAGGCGAAACGCAACTGAGAAATCAGTTGCGTTTTTTTCTTTTTCTGGAAAATAATGGTACGTATTTTTATTACATAAACTGATATCATAAAAAATAAACAGAAATATTTGAGTAATGTAATCCATCAAATGGGAAAGAAGGAAGTTAGAAATGAAAATTCCAGGAACTGAGGTAGGCGCAAGCATCCAAATTGACCCATCGTTATCACTTGATCAACAACCACAAATAGAACAGATTAGACAATTGATTCGTAGAACTGAAGAGCGCTTCTTTGATCATTTGTCTGATTTGTTTGACGCAGATTCCGAGAAATACGCAAAGATTGAAACTATCATGCTCCGAAATGCTAATATCGATGGACCTTCTTTGCTCGAGGTACTTGAGCGTAAAGGTAAAGGAATTGAACGAAGCCAAGTAGTATTTGCAGATGATTCTGAATTGATTTGGTATAAAAAAAATACGATTATAGCGCTTAGAGAACAATCTGATATAGAAGCAAGTAATACATTATGGGAAACATACGCTAAAAATCAAGATCATACCCTTCGTGAAATCATGAACCCTAGCTTTGATAAACTTATCAATGAAGAAAAAATTTTTATAAATAATGGAGTACAAGAAAGGCTAAGAAGGAAAGCAGAACGTCAAATGGAAGAAAAAAACAAAAACGGCCAGACAATCCGAGTGATTAACTCTCAATTACTCGCCAAGAGTAGAAAAACAAGCAATCTTACACGTGATCATCTAAGATAAATCAAGTTTTTTTGGAATTAATACGAAGAAACTCAATAATAGATAAGAATGATAAAAAGGAGTAAGTTTTCAGTCTCCTTTTTTATTTCTTTTTTATTATCAATAATTTAATTATGTAAACTTGTGATACGACTACTTCTTGGTTTATTACCGTCTCCTATGCTACACTAAAGAAGAATATGAAATAGGAGAGTTGAAGATGCAAGAATATCAGTATCCACTTGATTTAGACTGGACAACAGATGAAATGGTCATTGTAATGAAGATGTGGGAAGATCTGGAACGTGCGAACGAAAAAGGGATAAACAATGAAGATTTTTTGAAGACCTATCAGCAGTTCAAAACAGTTGTCAAATCCATCGGAGAAGAAAAACGATTGGGTCGGGAATTTGAGAAAGCTTCCGGGTACTCCTTATATCGTACAGTGCAGCAAGCAAAAAAAAATCCAAACAAAACTTTGAGAATGAACGGGTGAGATAAATGGAACAGATGATTGATCATATCAAATCCTGGCTAGAAGAAGCTGGTGAGAAAATCCAATCTTCTCAACAAACATTAACGATCTCGCAAAAATCAAATCGAACGGATCTAGTGACAAATGTTGACCGTAACATCCAGAATTTTCTAATCGAAAAAATCCATTCCTATGATTCAGAGGCGAAAATATTGGCAGAAGAAGAAGGGTATAATCAACTAGCAGATCTTGATGGAAGAGTCTTTATCATTGATCCTATTGATGGCACATTGAATTTCGTGATTGAAGGGGAAAATTTTTGTATCATGCTCGCTGTTTATGAATCCGGCGTTGGAAAACTTGGTTTCATTTATGACGTCATGAGAAATGAGCTTTTTTGGGGTGGAAAAGGAATAGGTGTTTACAAAAATGATAAACCAATGCCTAAACCAGCAAATAAATCTTTATCAGAAGGCTTACTTGGTGTGAATAGCTATCTTTTCGGTCATAATAAATATGGAATCCGAGAGATTGCGGAAAGCAGCATGGGAACACGTATGTACGGGTGTGCAGGTCTTGAACTAGCCGCAATCTTGAAAGGAAACCATATTGCTTACATTTCGAACCTCAGTCCTTGGGATTATGCAGCGGGAAATGTCTTATTGGAAGAGTTTGGTATGGTAACAAGCGGTCTTTTTGGCACTCCATTGACCTTTGATAAAAGGGAATACTATTTAGCAGGGACTCCTTGTGCATATGCAGAAATCGCAGACCTTTTGAAAAAAGAAGGCTGAAAAAAGGTAGAAAACATTCACAAAGATGATAAAAACGGGCAAAAGATTAATTTTCTCGAAAAAATGAAAACATTTTACTATATTTCATGAAAAAAGTCTGCTATAATTAGCAGTCGAGTAAAATTTGCCCTGTCATAAAGAACCAATAAAAAAGGAGTTAGTTACATTGAATTATAGAAACGATATCCGTAACGTCGCAATTATTGCCCACGTTGACCACGGAAAAACAACATTAGTTGATGAACTGTTAAAACAATCAGATACATTAGACGCACATACACAATTGCAAGAACGTGCGATGGACTCAAATGCGCTAGAAAAAGAACGTGGTATCACGATTTTAGCCAAAAACACAGCTGTAGACTATAAAGGAATTCGCGTAAATATCATGGATACTCCAGGACACGCGGACTTCGGTGGCGAAGTAGAACGGATCATGAAAATGGTTGACGGCGTCGTGTTGGTCGTAGATGCATATGAAGGAACAATGCCTCAAACACGTTTTGTATTGAAAAAAGCATTGGAACAACATATCACACCAATCGTTGTCGTAAACAAGATTGACAAACCTTCTGCTCGTCCTGAGCATGTCGTTGATGAAGTACTTGAACTATTCATCGAATTGGGAGCAGATGATGATCAGTTAGACTTTCCTGTGATTTATGCGTCTGCACTGAATGGTACGTCAAGCTTATCAGACGACCCTGCAGATCAAGAACCAACAATGGCACCTATTTTTGACACGATCATTGAAAAAATTCCTGCTCCTGTCGATAATAGCGACGAACCATTACAATTCCAAGTTTCATTACTTGACTACAACGATTATGTAGGTCGTATCGGAATCGGACGTGTATTTAGAGGAACAATCAAAGTAGGCGACCAAGTAGCATTAATTAAATTAGACGGAACAGTTAAGAAATTCCGTGTAACGAAATTATTTGGTTTCTTTGGACTAAAACGTCTAGAGATTCAAGAAGCAAAAGCTGGAGACTTGATTGCTGTCTCAGGTATGGAAGACATCTTTGTCGGTGAAACAGTTACTCCTGTGGATCATCAAGATGCGTTACCTATCCTTCACATTGACGAACCAACATTGCAAATGACTTTCTTAGTTAATAATTCGCCATTTGCCGGTCGTGAAGGTAAATATGTAACTGCTCGTAAAATTGAAGAACGTTTGATGGCAGAACTTCAAACAGATGTATCTTTACGAGTTGAACCAACAAACTCTCCAGATGCTTGGACTGTTTCTGGTCGTGGAGAATTGCATTTGTCTATCTTGATTGAAAACATGCGTCGTGAAGGATACGAATTGCAAGTATCTCGTCCAGAAGTTATTGAAAAAGAAATCGACGGTGTAAAATGCGAACCGTTTGAACGCGTACAAATCGACACACCAGAAGAATATATGGGTAGTGTCATCGAATCCTTGAGCTTACGTAAAGGTGAAATGCAAGATATGGTCCATACAGGAAACGGACAAATCCGTTTGACATTCTTGACCCCTGCCCGTGGTTTGATCGGTTATTCAACTGAATTCCTTTCAATGACACGCGGTTACGGAATCATGAACCATACTTTTGATCAATATTTGCCAATGCTTCCTGGTCAAATCGGTGGACGTCACCAAGGTGCGCTTGTTTCAATCGATACCGGAAAAGCAACGACCTATTCTATCATGAGTATCGAAGAACGCGGTACAGTCTTCGTAGAACCAGGTACAGAAGTATATGAAGGAATGATTATCGGAGAAAACAGCCGTGATAATGATTTGACTGTCAACATCACGAAAGCAAAACAAATGACAAACGTACGGTCTGCTACTAAAGACCAAACATCTGTTATCAAAAAACCAAAACAATTGACGTTGGAAGAATCTTTGGAATTCTTGAATGATGATGAATATTGCGAAGTAACACCAGAAAGCATTCGCTTGAGAAAACAAATTTTAGAGAAAAATGCTCGTGAAAAAGCATCTAAAAAGAAAAAATAATCTGTAAAAGGATGAAGAGAGAAACCAGCTTGTTATAAAAAATAGCTGGTTTCTTTTTTTGTCCAACTCATTTCTGTGGAGAAGTCATCGTTGTCAATGGACATAAATTCAGAAAATACGCCAAAAGACATTTTAAAGACTTTTAAAGAACTTAACTCCGACGTGTTTTTGTTTCATATCGCACTTATGTTTCACGAGAGGGCCGACTTGTCCTTCGGTGAAAACCGAAGTAAAATGGCAAGGGAAAGGAGCGGGAAGATGAACGACTTATTAAAACAATACTTTGGTTATGATAAGTTTAGACCTGGTCAAAAAGAAATTATCCAGAAAGTCATTGATCAGGAAAATGTATTAGGGATCATGCCTACCGGAAGTGGGAAATCAATCTGTTACCAGCTTCCATCTTTACTATTAGATGGGCTTACTGTGGTTGTATCCCCTTTGATCTCTCTGATGAAGGATCAGGTGGATGCAGCAAATCAATTAGGTGTACCCGCCACTTTTATCAATAGCTCGTTAGATGATTACGAAACAGCTAGGCGCTTCCAAGAAATCGATAGGCAGCAGTATCGTTTACTTTATATTGCTCCAGAACGTTTTATCATGCCGGATTTCATTCAAGCGATGAATCGATGGAACGTCTGTATGATTGCCATTGACGAGGCGCATTGTATCTCTCAGTGGGGGCATGATTTCCGTCCAAGTTATTTACAAATGGCGAAACAGCTAAATCAACTGCCAAATCGACCTGTTATTGTTGCACTGACAGCTACAGCAACTATACAAGTAGCCGCTGACATAAAACGACTTTTAAAAATCCCTGACGGCAATCACATCCAGACTGGTTTTGAACGGGAAAATCTCCGCTTTCAAGTAGTGAAAGACCAAAAAAAAGAACAGTATCTAGTCGAGTATTTGAAAATCAACAAAAATCAATCTGGTATTATTTATGCAGCGACGAGAAAAGAAGTAGACCGAATCTATCATTTGCTTAAAAAATTTGGATTTTCTATAGGCAGATATCATGGTGGCCTAAATGAGAATGAACGAACGGCAATGCAAGAGGCCTTTTTATACGATCGCTTACAGCTAATCGTAGCGACCAATGCATTCGGCATGGGCATAAATAAAAGCAATGTCCGTTTTGTTATCCATTATCAAATCCCTGGCTCTCTAGAAGCATACTATCAGGAAGCTGGTCGTGCGGGAAGAGATGGTCTTTCCAGTGAAGCCATCCTGCTTTTCGCTCCTCAAGATACTCAGGTCCAAAAGTTTTTTATCCAGCAGTCCCAAAGAGAAGAGGAGCAAAAGCAAAAAGAATATGAAAAATTAAAAGCGATGACAGAATACGCGTATATAGAATCCTGTCTTCAGCAATACATCCTAAACTATTTTGGCGAGACAAGCAGTCCGTGCAATCGTTGTGGTAACTGTTTAGATGATAGAGAAATAGTAGAAGTAACGACACAAGCACAGATGGTCCTTTCTTGTTTGAAACGTATGGGGGAGAATTATGGCAAGCAGATGCTAATGAAAGTCTTAGCAGGATCGAAAGAACAAAAGCTGCGAGCCTTAGGGTTTGAACGTTTATCTACCTATGGACTGATGAAAAATCAATCGCAAAAAGAAACGATGCAGTTGATTGAATATTTGATATCGAATGGCTATCTTCTGACCGTTGATGGAGAATATCCTATCTTGAAAGTAACAGAAAGAGGGATCCAAGTATTAAAAGGACAAGAAGCTGTTTATCGAAAGGAACCCAAGAAAGTCCAGCAGCTGTCGGATGAAGAGACCGATACACTATTTGAAGTGTTGCGGGAACTTCGAACGGATCTAGCATCAGAAGCAGGCGTTCCCCCGTATGTCGTATTTTCAGATTCCACCTTGAAAGAAATGAGCCGAATACGTCCATCAAGCAGACTGGAGATGCTTCAGATAAAGGGAGTTGGTCAAAGCAAGCTTGATAAATACGGAGAAGCCTTTTTATCTCGGATAAAAAATATGGATCCTAATGTTCTGGATAAGCAAGAAGGACCATTACGTAAAAATGAATAAAAACAACTGGTTAAATCTGTTTTTTTGCTCCCTATGAAAATGAAATATGTTATAATTGAGGAATTAGAACGGGAGGTAAGCACAGATGGATTCTTTGTCGAAAAAACTTGCGATCCAAGTATTAAATGATGAAGCAGAACGGATCAAACGATTAATCCGAAACCAAAATAACAGTCTCTGTATCTCGCAATGCAAAGCCTTCGAAGAAGTGGTAGATACACAGATGTACGGTTTCTCCCAGCAAGTCGGGTTTGCTGTTCGTATAGGAGTAATCGAAAAAAACGAGGGGAAGCTGATGTTAAGTGAGCTGGAACGAGAATTGAATCAGTTATACAGTGAGGTTTACCAAGAAAATTATGATAAAAAAGAAGTTGGCAAGGAGGAATAGACTTGCCTAAGAAAGTAAAAAAAAGGCATCTATTAGACTATAGTATCTTGATTCCCTATTTGATTTTATGTGTTTTGGGTTTGATCATGGTATATAGTTCTACGTCGTATCTATTATTAGAAAACGGACAAAATCCGTCCGCATCAGTCATTAACCAAAGTATTTTTTGGGTGCTCAGCTTGATTGCTATCGCACTACTCTACAAAATGAAAACAGATGTTTTGAAAAACCAGCGTTTAATCATGGCAGCCATCGCAGTTTTGACGATTTTGCTGCTAATCGTTGTGTTTTTCGGTAAAGAAATCAATGGTGCAAAAGGTTGGCTTCAAATTGCAGGATTTTCGATCCAACCTGCCGAATACCTAAAGATTATTTCTATCTGGTATCTGTCTCTGACTTTATCAAAAAGGCAAAACAGTGTACAAAAAGATTTCCTAGGGACTGTAAAACGTCCACTTGCAATGGTTATCGGACTGACTGCTTTGGTCGCTATCCTTCCCGATTTTGGGAATGCGGCAGTTATCTTTTTGATTATTTTGGTTCTGCTTTTAGCCAGCGGAGTCAATTATGTGTATACTTTGATTGTAGGAGTAGGCGGTTTTTGTTTAAGTACTTTTACGATCTGGCTAATCAATATTACAAACGGAAAAATCTTGCCTGGGCGTTTACAGTATATCTATAATCGCTTTGCTATTTACCAAAATCCTTTCTCGGATGAATTAAATAAAGGCCATCAATTAGTTAACGGCTACTATGCCATGTTCAATGGCGGGTTATTTGGCAGAGGGTTAGGTAACAGTATCCAGAAAAAGGGATTTTTACAAGAAGCACAAACCGATTTTATCTATGCAATCGTAGTGGAAGAGCTCGGAGTGATTATGGGGATTTTGATATTAGCGTTGCTATTCTTTATGATCGTGCGCATTATTCTTGTAGGGATTCGTTCAAGAGATCCGTTCAATTCGCTTTTGTGCATTGGGATCGGCGCAATGTTTTTGATCCAAGTGTTTGTCAATCTGGGAGGAATCACTGGTGTCATTCCTCTGACAGGGATTACATTCCCATTCTTAAGTCAAGGAGGATCCAGTTTGCTGATGCTTTCGATCTGTGTCGGCTTTGTCCTTAACATTAGTGCGGATGAAAAACGCAAGAGCTTAGGTTTATAATAAAAAAAGATGTAGGAGTGGTTCGATGAAAAAAGTTTTAGTTGCTAACAGGGGTGAAATTGCTGTACGTGTATTTCGTGCTTGTACAGAATTAGGAATTAAAACTGTTGGAATCTATGCAGAAGAAGATGAATATTCCGTACACCGTTTTAAAGCGGACGAAGCATATTTAGTAGGACAAGGAAAAAAACCGATTGATGCGTACCTAGATATTGAAGGAATCATCTCGATCGCGAAAGAATGCGGGGCTGATGCCATTCATCCTGGTTATGGTCTTTTATCGGAAAACTTGAATTTTGCGCAACGGTGCGAGGAA
This sequence comes from Enterococcus sp. HMSC072F02, assembly GCF_001837725.1. Lineage (NCBI taxonomy): Bacteria > Bacillati > Bacillota > Bacilli > Lactobacillales > Enterococcaceae > Enterococcus > Enterococcus sp. HMSC072F02. The sequence continues at coordinate 26,559 of NZ_KV833927.1, read as the reverse complement.
GAGGGCATCACTTTTGTTGGACCCAAACTGCATCATTTGGATATTTTTGGAGATAAAATCAAAGCAAAAGCTGCAGCCATCGAAGCAGGAATTGCCTCAATTCCAGGTACAGATGGTCCAATCGCTTCTGTAGACGATGCATTGGAATTTGCTGAACGATTCGGTTATCCGATTATGATCAAGGCAGCTCTAGGCGGCGGAGGTCGCGGAATGCGTGTGGCTCATGATGAAAAGAGTGCAAGAGAAGGTTACGAACGTGCAAAAAGCGAAGCAAAAGCTGCCTTTGGTAGCGATGAAGTGTATGTTGAAAAATACATCGCCAATCCTAAGCATATCGAAGTACAGATTCTTGGTGACACACATGGAAACGTCATCCATCTTTTCGAAAGAGACTGTTCTGTTCAGCGTCGCCACCAAAAAGTAGTAGAAGTAGCGCCTTGTGTCTCTATGAACGAACAGCAACGTCAAAAAATTTGTCAGGCAGCTATCCAATTGATGAAACATGTTGGGTATGTCAATGCGGGTACGGTAGAATTTCTTGTTGAAGGAGATGATTTTTACTTTATCGAAGTCAATCCTCGCGTCCAAGTGGAACATACGATCACAGAAATGATTACAGATATTGATATCGTGACAACGCAACTATTGATTGCCCAAGGGCTAGATTTGCATAAAGAAATCGGATTGCCTCAGCAAGAAGAAATCAAATTGAATGGGTCAGCTATTCAATGCCGAATCACTACGGAAGACCCGTTGAATAACTTTTTACCAGACACAGGAAAAATTGATACGTATCGTTCACCTGGCGGATTTGGCGTACGTCTGGATGTAGGGAATGCTTACGCTGGCTATGTGGTGACGCCGTATTTTGATTCATTGTTAGTAAAAGTATGTACGCATGGCGCTACTTTTGAAACAGCCATTCAGAAAATGGAACGTTGCTTGAAAGAATTCAGGATCCGTGGAGTAAAAACAAATATTCCATTTATGCTAAATGTCATCACACATCCTGAATTCCAATCAGGAAATGCAAAAACAACTTTTATCGATAGTACAGCAACATTATTTGAATTTCCTCGACTACGAGACCGCGGAAATAAAACGATGAAATATATCGGTGAAATTACTGTCAATGGTTTTCCAGGTATCGAAAGTGGCGAAAAACCATTTTATGAAGAACCACGTATGCCTAAAGATCTAATCACAAGAACTGATTACGTAACGGCTAAGAACGTATTAGATGCAAATGGTGCCGATGCTTTGGTCGAATGGATCAAAGGACAGGAAAATTTATTGTTGACGGATACGACATTTAGAGACGCCCATCAAAGTCTGCTAGCAACTCGTGTTCGGACAAAGGATTTCAAGCAGATTGCACGCTTAACGGGAGAAGGTCTTCCTGAACTCTTTTCAAGTGAGATGTGGGGGGGAGCAACATTTGATGTGGCTTACCGCTTTTTGAATGAAGATCCTTGGCAACGATTGAGAAAAATCCGTTCTTTAATGCCTAATACATTGCTGCAAATGCTTTTCAGGGGATCAAATGCCGTTGGGTATTCTAATTATCCTGACAATGTACTGGTGGAATTTGTCAAAGAAGCAGCAGCACAAGGGATTGATGTTTTCCGAATCTTTGATAGTCTGAACTGGACTCCTCAAATGGAAAAAAGTATCCAAGCTGTACGGGATACTGGTAAAATCGCAGAGGCAGCCATCTGCTATACTGGCGATATCAACGATCCAAGCCGAGCAAAATACAATGTTCAGTATTATAAAGACATGGCAAAAGAACTAGAACAATTGGGTGCGCATATCATTGCAATCAAAGATATGGCTGGATTGCTTAAACCGCAAGCAGCTTATCGCTTGATTAGTGAATTGAAAGAAACGACGGATCTGCCAATCCATCTGCATACTCATGATACTAGTGGAAACGGGATTATCACTTATTCCGCTGCTTCAAAAGCAGGAGTAGATATCGTTGACGTAGCAATGAGTGCAATGAGTGGGAACACGAGTCAGCCTAGCATGAGCAGCTTGTATTATGCGCTGGTCAATGGGCCACGGCTGCCAGAAATCACAATTGAAAATGCACAGAAATTGAACCATTATTGGGAAGATGTGCGTATGTATTACAAACCATTTGAAAATGGCTTGAATGCTCCTGAAACAGAAGTATATATGCATGAGATGCCAGGAGGACAGTATTCGAATCTGCAGCAACAGGCAAAAGCTGTCGGACTAGGTCATCGCTGGGATGAAATCAAACAAATGTACCATACTGTCAATTTGATGTTTGGCGATATCGTTAAAGTAACTCCATCATCTAAAGTCGTAGGAGATATGGCACTATTCATGGTCCAAAATGATCTCACAGAAGAAGACATCTATGAAAAAGGCGAAACACTAAGTTTCCCTGAATCTGTAGTAACTTTCTTCCAAGGAAAACTAGGGCAACCAGTCGGCGGATTTCCTGAAAAACTGCAAAAGATCATTCTTAAGGGCAGACCCGCGTTGAGTGAACGTCCAGGTCTATTGGCGAAATCAGTCGATTTCAACGAAGTGAAAAAAGAATTGGCAGAAAAAATCGGCTATGAACCAAAACAAGACGAAGTATTAAGTTATTTGATGTATCCGCAAGTCTTTTTGGACTATCAAAAAGCGTACAATCAATTTGGCGATGTTACATTACTGGATACACCAACATTCTTCCAAGGGATACGTTTAGGTGAAACAATCAATGTACAAATCGAACGTGGAAAAACGCTTATCATTCGTTTAGATGAAATCGGAGAACCCGATATCGAAGGAAATCGCGTACTGTTCTTCAATTTGAATGGGCAAAGACGTGAAATCACTATCAAAGATAATTCAATCATCAGTGCGGTCCAAACTCGATTGAAAGCTGAACCAACAAATCGTGAACAAATCGGAGCAACGATGTCTGGTTCTGTGCTTGATGTATTAGTGAAAAAAGGGGATAACGTCAAAAAAGGCGACACGTTGATGATTACTGAAGCAATGAAAATGGAAACAGCCATCGAAGCACGTTTTGACGGAGAAGTCGCACATGTATATGTATCTTCAGGAGACACGATTTCATCTGGCGACCTTTTGATTGAAGTGACTGAAAAATAATAAGTGAAAGGTGGGGAAATATGAAAAGACTGGGTTTGTTTTGGCTGATTCTGCTATTAGTTATTGCGGCATTCTATATGGAACCAGTCTTGTTCCCGCCAAAACTTGAAGTGAAGGAAAACTCTGATCAACAACTCTCAAATCAAATGACAACGTGGAAATACCAGGAGCTTAAAGCAACTGGTTTTTCTACTTATATTGGAAAACCGATCGAACAGCTAGAAAAAGATTTTGGACCATCCTATGATCGATTAACTAGTGGGTTTGGTTTTGAAACAAGATATTATGAAAACAAAGCCAGTCATCTCACTTTTGAAGTGAATGTCCAAGATAGCATGGTCACAACTGTTAAAGTACTGCAAACAGGACCTGCTGATATCACGCCGTTTTATTTAGGGATGACGATGCAGGACCTAACAAAGCTCACGACTATCTATACTAATTTCACTTTTGAGTATCATGACACAGAAGTTGGAATCGAACTGATGGAAGAGGATATGAATTATCGTCCACTGATTGCTTTTGATAACGACACTTTTGCTATTTTGTTTTTTGATCAAACAACTAACGGTCTGTTTTCAGTTGTATATTTAGATAAAGATAGTCTTTTGAAACTTTTACCGTATCAAGTGTTTGGTGAAGGTCTCCCACATTATGAAGCAGATAAATCGGCTGACTGGGAATCGATCAATCGCGGTAAAGAACGAAAAAGTACGACTTTACTAAACATGCTTAGAAGAGAAGACGAACTTCCTATATACAACCAACCACTTGCCTTTCAAAACCACAGTCGGCTGCTGCTACATGATTTCTTGACAAAGCCTGAAGAAATCTTGTCAGACGAACGTATGGCTGATTGGCAAAAATCGCTAGGTAGTGGACAAACGATAACGAAATTTTCCTTGACGAATGATGAATTGGAGAAGTTAATCAGTAAACAGAAATTAGAAAATACTAGTGGACTGTTTATTCATCCAGCAATCGACGCTACTTTTTCGTTTTTATATTGGTACAGCGATCCATATAATCATGACCGCTTTATGGATCCGGGAACGGATTCATTAGGCATTGCTTTTTCTAAAGAAAATATGTTAGTCTTATTGCAAGAAGAAAACGGAGAAAGTAGTGATAGCAGTGATCGTTAATGAAGAGCTGTTTCAACTGGAGGATCAATGCCTCCGAGTCGCTGAAATGATAAAAAAGAGTAAAACGATGGCTTCTTATTTCAAACATAAACAATCAATGAAAGAATCTGCAGAAGTCTGCCAATTAAAAGAAGCGTTCCTGTCGCAGAAAAAGGTGTTTGAAAATGTAGCGGCATACGGTGAATATGCACCTGATTACCGTGAAAAAAAACGTGCTCTTCGAAAAGCAAAAAGACAGCTTGATCTGAATGAGCATGTCGCAGCTTTTAGGTATAGTGAAACACAGTTACAAAGTCTGTTGGATCAAATTGTCCAAGCACTTGCTGAAGAAGTTTCTAATGAAATCAAGATAGATGCAGGTAGTCCGTTCTTTGAAACGAAAAAACACTTTGGATGCGGAGGGAATTGTCATGCAAGTTGACAATAGTGAATTTGAAATAATAAAACGACGCGGGCTGATCGTATGGGTCTACAGCTTAAAACAATTAAAGAATCTAAAAAAGTTCGGCTTGTTGCATTATGTCTCAAGAAAAATGAAATATGTCGTTCTTTACTTGAATGAAGAGACATTTGAAGAGACAGAAGAACGAATCCGTAAATTACATTTTGTTCGAAACGTAGAACGTTCTTACCGACCAGATATCGAAATGAATTTTGCTGATAAAATAGGTAATAAAACGGTATTAAAAGAAGAAGGTTTCGAAATCGAAGAGCTGAATACAGAAATCCGATTAGCTGAACATCTTTAAAAATCTCTTATGAGCAGTTTTTTAATAGAAAAATAACTTGGACAACTATCAAAAATTGATCATTGTCCAAGTATTTTTTTGTCTTTTTTTTGGTATACTAGTACCAGTACCATTTCTAAGGAGTGAGTAGATGCGGATAATATCAGGAAATTATGGCGGACGCCGCTTAAAAAGTTTAGCAGGGGCGAATACCAGACCAACTACAGATAAAGTAAAAGAATCCATATTCAATATGATTGGACCCTATTTTGATGGAGAGACAGTATTGGATCTGTTTGCAGGAAGCGGAGGTTTAGCTATCGAAGCCGTATCCAGAGGCTGTAGTCATGCAGTATGCGTAGACAAAAATTACCAAGCGCTAAAAATCATTAAAGAAAACATCGAGATTACGAAAGAACCAGAGAAGTTTACCACAATAAAACTTGATGCGGACAAAGCAATCGAACGGCTAGCAACAGAGAAACAACAATTTGATTACTTGTTTCTTGATCCGCCGTATGCAAAACAAAAAATCATTGATCAAATCCATAAAATGGAAGAACTGGGACTTTTTTCTAAAACCGCAGTTATCGTATGCGAAACGGATAAAACAGTCGAATTGCCAGAATCTGTGGCTGGATTTCATCAAATAAGAAAACAGATTTATGGCATAACAGCTGTGACTATCTATAGAAAAGAGGGAAAACGATGAAACGTGCATTATTCCCAGGAAGTTTTGATCCTTTTACAAAAGGACACTTAGATACAGTGGAGCGTGCGGCTAAATTATTCGATGAGGTGGTAATTGGTGTTTTTATCAATACTTCAAAGAACAGTTTGTTTCCTCCAGAAGAAAGAATGACATTGATTGCAAAAGCTGTGGCACATCTTCCTAATGTAAAAGTCATACATCAGGAAAATCAATTGACAGTGGAAACGGCAAAAGAAATCGGCGCGGATGCCTTGGTCAGAGGAATACGGAGTATCAAAGACTTCGAATATGAACGAGAAATCGCTCAGATGAACCATCATCTAAACGAGGAATTGGAAACGGTGTTCTTATTGGCAAAACCAGAATATAACCATGTCAGTTCCAGTATTTTAAAAGAAGTACTGCACTTTGGTGGAGACGTAAGCAGTTATTTACCGCCAGTTATCAACGAAGCTCTAGCTGGAAAGCGTGAATCAAATGAAAGCTAAACAATGGTTCAAAACAGTACTGATTATCATATTTGGAATGTTGATCATCGGATTTGTAGTAGTTCCTCTGCCATATTATGTGGAATCACCAGGAGCAACGATTGATCTGAAAGAATTAATTACAGTCAATGACAAAGAAGACAAAGGTTCTGGCTCTTTCTCTCTTACATCCGTCGGTATCAGGCAAGCTACCGGATTTTTGGCTCTAAAGGCTAAACTAGCCCCCTTTGAAGAATTGATTAGTAAAGAAGAATTGACTGGTGGGGCAACAAATGAAGAATATAATCAAATGCAACAGTATTATATGGATTCTTCCCAAAACGCAGCAATCGAACAAGCGTTGAAGCTTGCAGGCAAGCCTTATAAAATGGAATTCAAAGGCGTATATGTCATGAGCGTAGAGAAGACATCGAACTTTTTTGGCAAGCTTTCAGTAGGAGATACAGTAACAAAAGTAGACGGCAAAAGCTTTCAAAGTACAGAAGCATTTATGGATTATGTAAAAAGCCAAAAAGTTGGACAAACAATCGAAATCAGTTATTTGCATAATGGTGAAGAAAAAACAGCTTCTGGTGATCTGATTGAGTTGCCAACAGATAAAAAGGCAGGAATAGGCATCACACTTACTGATCATACAGAGATCGAATCAGATACAGATGTTCGCATTAATTCTGGCTCTATTGGTGGGCCGTCAGCAGGATTGATGTTCACTTTAGAAATCTATGAACAGGTCACTGGTAAAAATTTGCGACATGGTAAGCAAATTGCCGGAACTGGAACGATCAACAGCGAAGGAGAAGTCGGCCGAATCGGAGGAATCGATAAAAAAGTAGCAAGCGCGGATAAAGCCGGTGTAGAGATTTTCTTTGCACCAGATGATACGATCTCAGACGATGTTAAGAAAGAATATCCTGAAATAAAAACCAACTATGAAGAAGCAAAAGCCGCTGCCAAAAAATTGAATTCCTCTATGAAAATCGTACCAGTAAAAACAGTACAAGATGCGCTTGACTATCTAGAGAAAATGAAATGAACCAACTAAAAAAATTGTGAAAAAGCTACTCTGTATCAAGTAATAAGAATAGCTACGCAAAAACAGCTTCTCCTCTTTTGTTTGGATTTATTTACTGCAGATGCAAGCTTTTGAGCTAATTGACTACTATTTATTTTGAATAAGGGATTGTGACATATTTTCTGTCACAATCCTTTTTTTTCGTCAAAATATCTTTCTGCTAAAAAAAAAGAAAAAATTGACGTAATTAGATGTTGAAGGGACGATTTTGTCAGAGCACATTGTTTCTTCGATTTCAAATGAAAGGAGAAATGAATGGTTTTTACTGATCATTCTTTGTAAAAAGAAATAATGATAGAAAAAATCAACAAGAAAATACTCACCTCCCCTAAGTTAATCGTTTTTATGTCTACGGTAGTTCTTATTTTTTGTATAGTCAGTGGTTTTTTATTGTCAAATCTGTTATTTCATAGAGAACCAGAAGAAATCGCTGCAAAAGAAATACTTTCTCCATTTAGTTCCAGTGAAGAAAATCAATTGCCTGAAGGAAATACTGTAGAAGAGGATGCTCGTCCAAAGGTTATGTATACCGATATCAAAGGAAGTGTGAAGGAGCCTGGTATCTATTCATTTTCTTCAGAAGAACGGGTCTATGATGTACTAAAGCGCGCAGGAGGATTATTAGAAGAAGCGGATAGCGATCGAATCAACTTTTCTGCGAAGATAGAAGATCAGCAAGTCCTATATATCCCTGCTGTAGGTGAAGAGCCGCCGGAACATCTTAATCAGTCAGCATCCCCCGAAGGAAAACAGTCTACAGCAGATACCGAGCCTTCAAAAATAAATATCAATACAGCCAGTCCCTCAGAACTCCAGCAGATTCCTGGGATCGGATCAGTCAAGGCGCAAGAAATCATTCGATTTAGAGAAGAAAACGGATCATTCCAGAAAGTGGAAGACTTGCAGGAGATCTCTGGTATCGGTGAAAAGACAGTTGAAAAACTAAAAAACTTCGTTACAATTAAATAGAATGATTCAGAACCAACTGAAAAGAGCAATAAATGGAGGCTAATGGATGACGGGCTTCATTTCGGCAGTGAAGCATATGCTCTTTTGTCAGACATGATGATTCGGTATATTTAAAGAATATTTTGTTTAAGCAATGGAGTGCTTTTTTGACCAACTTGAAAAAACGGAGGAATGTAACCATGTTAGAAAAATCTTCAAAACCATGCGATACGAACAAAGAAAAAATTACTGATAAGACTCAAAACAAACGCATTCCCTGGGACCAGTATTTTATGGCTCAGGCGGTATTGTTATCTTTACGCAGCACGTGTACACGTTTAGAAGTAGGAGCGACACTTGTTAGGGAAAAACGGATCATTGCTGGCGGCTATAATGGAGCAGTCAGTGGAGATGTCCACTGCATAGATGAAGGCTGCTATATTGTAGATGGACACTGTTTGCGAACGATCCATGCAGAGATGAACGCGCTGCTACAGTGCGCGAAACTCGGTATCCCGACGGAAGGTTCGGAAATCTATGTCACACATTTTCCATGTTTAGCTTGTACAAAAGCTTTGCTGCAAGCTGGTGTTAAAGGAATCAATTATCTCCATGACTATCGAAATGATCCGTATGCTCAAGCGTTGATTGAACAATTAGGCATATCTGTACACCAAGTTGCTTTAGACTCGCAGCATTTTTCAAAACTTCAAAATGAATTAACAGGAAAACATGTCTAGCGTTTTAGAAAGGCATGTTCGAAATCGGTTGATTTTTCCGGCAATTACGTCGATGATTATTTGTTTGTTGTATGATACGGACAATTGGATTTATCGTTTGTTTCTTGCCGGAATTTTTTTGTGGTTTTCGCTAAAAGAAGGACGTTTTATCGCGTACTTCTGTATTGTGGGTAGCATAATGGTATCCGTTTCTTATAAGCTACAAGAATATTCATTTTTAGAGGAAAAAGAAACAGCTGCGCAAGTGACTTTATCTACAGATACGATTCGTGCGAATGGCAGTTTTTTGACAATGGAAGGAAGATTGTCAGAGAGTAAACAGAAGGTACAGCTTTCTTATCAAGTAAACACCGAAGAGGAATTGAAAACTTGGCTTGGATTCCGAGGGAAGGGGATAGAATTGACAGCTGAAGGCGAGTTTATTTCTCCCGAAAAAAAGCGAAATCCTTATACTTTTGACCAAGAAGCTTACTTCAGGAACCATAGAATCTCTGGTCGATTCCAAATTCAAAGGGTCGAAAAAATCACCATACAAAATCTTTGGCGAAATTGGCTCCAGAGAAAAAGAGGCGCTTTTATTTCTTTTGTCCAATCTGAATTTCCGCAAAAAACAAGTGTATATATCAATTCTTTATTATGGGGCTATAAAGATTCAGGTTTCAGAGAATCAGAAGAAATTTTTAGGGAGAGTGGTTTGCTGCATCTATTCAGCCTATCGGGATTACACATCCAATTTTATTTAGGGTGGCTGTATTATTTGTTTCGACGTATCGGATGGCCACTGCACGTCAGCATCATTCCGTTGAGCCTGCTAACTATCTGTTATGTTTCTCTTGCAGGCAGTTCTATTTCTGTCTTGCGTGCTAGTCTGTTGTTTTTATTGCGGTTGCTAGTCAAATTATTGAATAAACGTTACTCCTCTATGGACTTATTTGTAGTTGTCTTTTGGCTTCTTTTGCTATTTGATCCTCGATTTCTTTTTCATGCGGGCGGGCAGCTTAGTTTTTTCATGAGTTTTTTGTTTATCCTGATTTCTTTTGATGGAGATTGGATGAAAAAACGGCTTCTCATGTCCTATTTACCATGATCACGATGCCGTTGATTGTATGGTATTTTTATGAGTGGCCTCTTTTAGGCAGTCTTTTTACATTACTGGTTGCACCAGTATTCAAGTTTCTTTTTCTTCCTAGTGTGTTCTTTCTGACGCTTTTCAATCGCTGGTTGCCGAGAACCTTACTTTTGCTGATAGAAGAGGGACTGATCTTGTTTGAACGAATGATCGATTCGTTTTCAGGATCGACTCTTGTTATAGGGCGTCTACCTCTTGTGCTATCAGGGGTATATATTTTCGGATTACTGATTTGTATGGATAGATTGAACGAGCAGCCGATGAAACTCTTGTTTTATGTTGGTCTGTTTTCTTTGATGCTATTGACTTTGCCATTTTTACGTTTTTCTTCAACGATCGCTTTTATCGATGTTGGTCAAGGAGATAGTATCTTTTTGCAAAGTCCTTTTCGAAAAGAAACGATTTTGATTGATACGGGGGGGAAGTTACCCTTTGAAAGGGAAAAGTGGGCGCAAGGTATTGCACGACCTCCTGCTGAAAGGAATATCGTTCCATACCTAAAAGGACAGGGAATAAGTGTGATCGATAAACTCATCTTGACACACGACGATACGGATCATGTGGGAGAATTGTCCACATTATCTCAGCATTTCACCATCAAAAAAATTTATATTGGCTGGGGCGCTGGACGAAATGAACCGTTGCGAAGGCATTTAACAGAAGCTCAAAAAAATGGCACTAAAATCATTGAAGTCAAACATGGCGACAGGATCAAAGGCTATTATGATCTTTATGTATTGAACCCTTTTGAAAAGGGAGAAGGAAGAAATGAAGATTCAATTGGTTTATGGACGGAATATAACAATAGCCGTTTTTTGTTTTTAGGCGATTTGAATCAAGCGATGGAAGAACAGTTGCTTTCTATTTATCCTAATTTGAAAGCCGACGTAGTCAAATTAGGTCACCACGGTAGCCGCACATCAAGTAATACGGATTTTCTTTCCCATATTGAAGCGAAACATGGAATTATATCCTGCGGAGTAAATAATCGTTATGGTCACCCTCACAGCGAAGTATTGGAGGCACTAGAAGAAAATCAGATAAGAACATGGCGAACCGATCAGCAAGGAATGATCACCTATCGCTGGCATCCAGTTTTTCATCCTCATGGTCTAGTGGAAACAATGATAGACTAGTAATTCTCATCTTCTCATGGTAGGATAATTTTGAAAGTGGTGAGTAATTTGAGTATACAAGCAGAGTTACAAAAAATACGTAAAGAAAAACTTGCATCTTGTTACTTGATCTTAGGAACAGAAAAGTTTCTCCAAGATCAAGTTCGGGCAGAAATAGTTAAAAAAATCAAATTAGAGGGCGAAGATGATTTAAATTTTTTAAGTTTTGACATGGAAAATGCAAGTTTAGAGGAGGTAGTGGCTGAAGCAGAGACATTGCCGTTTTTCGGAGATCAACGATTAGTATTTGTGGAGAACCCATATTTTTTAACAGGTGAGAAAGTAAACAATGGGATCGAACAAAATACTGATTTACTGACAGCTTATTTGAAAGAACCACTAGAATCGACTGTATTAGTATTTTTTGCACCATATGAAAAGTTGGATGAACGGAAAAAAGTAACGAAACAATTGAAAAAAACAGCAACCATCATCAACGTCCAACAGTTGAATGAAAAAGAAGTACGTCAATATCTGATGAATACCTTAGAGAACTCCTCCATCAAAATGGAACGCAACGCCATTGATTTATTCTTGCGGTTGACTGACTTAGATTTATCCAAAATGATGAGAGAGTTACAGAAATTAATTCTTTATGGACAAAATCAACAGCAGATCACTGTTCGAGAAGTAGAACAATTAGTTCCTAAAACATTGGAACATAATATTTTTGACATGACCCAATATATTTTAAAAGGGAAGACAGAACAAGCCTTGCGTTTATATGAAGATTTAGTCATGCAAGGGGAGGAAACAATCAAAATCAATGCGATTTTACTTTCTCAATTACGTTTGTTTTTACAGACAAAATTTCTTGTAAAGATTGGCTATCAGCAGGCCAATATTGCAGAAACATTAAAAATCCATCCTTACCGTGTAAAACTTGCCATGCAAGAAGTAAGGAAATTCGATGAACAGTTGCTAGTACAATTATTTGATCAATTAGTCGAAATGGATTATCAAATCAAAACGGGGCAAATCGAAAAAGAATTAAGTTTTCAACTTTTCGTTTTGCGCACAGGGCAGTTGTTGAGAAATCGATAGGAAGAAAGAAGAAGCCAAAAGCATGCAAGAATACCGGTTGCTTTTGGTTTTTTTGACAAATAAAAAAACCGGCCGAAGCCGATTCTTTTACTTAGCGATTTTTTTGCTTAAACGAGATTTGTCGCGGTTAGCTTTGTTTTTGTGGATTAGACCTTTTGATTCAGCCATATCAATAGCTTTAACAGCTTCTTTATATAACGCATCTACGTTGTCAGCACCTGAAGCTACAGCATCTTCAAATTTTTTGATTGCAGTACGCATAGCGCTTGTTTGAGATGAATTTTTCACATTAGCGTTTTCGCTTGTACGAACACGTTTGATTGCAGATTCAATGTTTGGCATTAGTTTCACCTCCGATAACTTAAGTTCTTACGCGTGTGACCGCATAATTCAACATTCATTATTATACCTAAAGGCAGCGCGCTTTGCAATATGAACATGACAAGTTTTTTTCCTTAACAGTCTTTTATTTAAACTTTTTATCAGTAAAAACAGATAAATCAAGCTGAAAAGATCAAAAAGACGCTATTGTGGGAGGCAATAGCGTCAAACCAAACTAGATTTTTATTTATCTATTTAAACAAAGATTGAATGGGAATGTTTGGTACTAAGTCATTATATAACAAAGAGAACCGTTTGCAAAGTTTTTTTTGAAAAGGGATACGATTCCCTATTGTTCTTTGTTTTTCTATTAAGAAACTGCAGTTATTTTATAACCAGTCACCTTTGATCGGTAAAGGTTATTCTGGTGTACCGATTATTTTAATATATTCATCAATATTTTTTATCAACATTTTTTTAATGACTAACTGATTTCGACGGTTCCATTTGCCACTTACTTCCAGTACATATTTATTTAGTGGCAAACGTAAGATGTACTTTGCCAAATAGCGATCTTTAAGCAGTCCATTGATCACACGGTCCTCAAGCTGCAAGTTGATTCCAGTCAGCATCATTGGCTGTTCTTGTAAAACATACGTATCAATTAAAAGACCTTCAAAAGTTTCCACAAGCGTCTTCCTTTCTTTCCAAAGTAACCTGAAAACAGGTACTGTTTCTTCCATTTTGATATTCGTTAAAGCGGATGCAATCATTCCTTCTTTTGTCCACTGTAATCTAGTATAACAAAAAAGAGGAGAAGAGCCAAAAAGAAAAAAGTGCATCGATTTCAATAGGGAATCTCATTCGCTCGCTCCTTGTTTAAAAAAAGCCCCTGCATCGCAGGAGCATCCCTATATCATTCTAATAGGTCAATCAAAAAGCAGTATCTAACACATTTTGTATCAAATCAGGAAATAAAAGATAAGCTAAGCCTAGAATCAAAAGTACCGCTAAAAGAAACCAGCCAATTGTTCCTATGAAATACTTCAATTTTTCGAACATTGTATCACCTCGTTGTCAGTATATCACGGATCAGTAAATTGGGGGTATTAAGAATCTCCTAAAAATAGGCAAAATTTGATCTATTTTCCTAAAGCAAATACTTGTAAGATACAATAAGTAATGCCAGAAGCAATGACTGGTCCGGCGGCGATTCCTCTTAAGAAGACAACACCTAAAATCGTGCCAAAAACAAGCGCAACAGTGATTTGCGGATCAGAAGCAATCAATCCTACGCCCTTGGAAGATAAGACAGCCACTAGCCCACCGCAAAAAACAGCTACCCAGCCGATAGGGGATTTAAAGGCTTCTAATAAATCACGTAGACCGATTTCTCCTGTTGCGATAGGGATCAGAATAGCTGCAGTGATGATCGTCACACCAATATTGATTCCTTTGCCTTGAAGCCAAGGGAAAAAGGAACGAGAGGTTGGTATGAGCTTCATAATCAACACAAAAGCTGCCGCTAACATCAGACTTTGGTTCTTAGCTAAAATTGCTACAAGTAAAATAATTCCTAAAAAAAGCCAACTTTCCATAAAATATATTCCTCACTTTCTTCGAAACAATCATAACATCTTTTTGGAAAGTTGCAAAAGTAGGAATTCATCCTTCAAGACCTATTCATAAGCTGTTTTTTTCATAAAATAAATAAAATTATAAAAAACACTTCGCTTATTTAACAGAAGACAGCCGCGCTTTGTATAGTGGACAAGACTTACATTTTTTTGAAGAATCAGAAAGAGCAGGTAAAGGTCTTAGTAAACGCAAGCCATTCAGAATAACCAATATTGTGCTTCCTTCGTGTCCTACAACTCCAAGAGGTAGATTTAAAAATTGCAGGAAGTTAGAAGCAATCAACAAGAGAATAACAAGAATCGAAAAAATAATATTTTGTTTGATGATCCGCCGCATTTTTAAAGACAGCCGATGACTGTAGACAAATTTATCTAAGTCATTTTTCATTAAGACGATGTCTGCGATATCCATAGCGGCGTCTGTTCCTTGTCCCATAGCGATACCTAATGAAGCAGCTGCTAAAGCAGGCGCATCATTGACTCCATCACCAACCATCGCATTTACTTGGTAAAGTTCATTTTCTTTTTTGACTAGTTGTGTTTTTTCTTCCGGAGTACAGCTTGCATAGTAATGTTCGATCCCTACTTGTTCAGCAATAGCCTTTGCTGTGCCAGAATGGTCGCCAGTTATCATACTTGTATGGATGTTTTGGGATTTAAAGTAAGAAATCACCTGTTGGGCATTTGCTTTTGGAATATCCAACAGACCTAAAACAGCGATTAACTGTTGATCTTTAGACAGATAGATTACAGTTTTTCCTTGATTTTCTAAACGTTCGATCATTTCCTCAATCTCTTTGCTGATTCTCATCGTCTCAGGATCATAAGCGTGTTTGCCAACTTTCCATTGCGCACCTAAATAGGTAGTTTGTAAGCCAAAACCAGTAATTTCTTCTATTGATAGGGATTGGATTGCTTCGGGTATTGTGCAATCGAAATATTGTAAAATCGCATGAGCAAGAGGGTGTGTCGTTTTTTGTTCCATAGCAACAAGAAGTTGTTGTGCCAAATCCTTCTCATCAAAGAAAAAGCTGTCAGTCACAACTGGTTTTCCTTTAGTGAGTGTTCCTGTTTTATCAAAGGCAATCGCTTTTAATTCAGAAAGCTTCTCTAAATGAATCCCGCCTTTGATTAGAATCCCATTTTTTGCAGAATTTGAAAGAGCAGCTAGAGAAGCAGGAGTAGCAGATGCGACAAGCGCACAAGGAGAAGCTACGACTAGTAATACCATTCCTCGATAAAAGCTTTCATCCCAACTCCAACTTAAGAAAAAGTGGGGGAGAAGGATCATTAGAGGCACAGCAAGCAAAATCAATTTTACATAATTGTTTTCGATCCGTTCGATAAATGAAGCTGTTTGAGTTGGCGTATTCTGTGCTTCTTCCACTAATTGGATAATCTTAGCAAAGACGGTTTCGGCACTCGTTTTTGTTACTCGAATCGTAATGGGATTTCCTTGATTCAGCGTTCCTGCAAACATCTCATCTCCTAAATATTTTTCTACAGGTACAGATTCACCGCTTAATGCAGACTCATCGATCGTTGCCTGTGTGCTTTCTAAACAACCATCGATCGGAACAGCCGCTCCTTTAGCGACGAACACCAAGTCATCCACCTTTAATTGCGAAACATCTACTTCTTGCATTTGTCCGTTTTCTTTTAGTAACTGAGCTTTTTGTGGTTGAAGATTCATCAAAGCGGTAATTTCTTTTTGACTTTTATTGGTCGTGTATTCCTCTAATGCACCGCTTAAACAAAAGATGAATGTCAACATTGCTCCCTCAAAGTAATTACCAATCAAACAGGCACCGATAGCAGCTAAAGCCATCAATAAGTCCACATTCAGTGTTCGGTCATTCCACAATTCTTTCAAGCCTTCCGATGTTTGTTTGTATCCACCGATGATAATAGCGCTGATATAAAAAAGTGGGGTGATGGTAAGAGAGAATCGGTCGAAAATAAAACCGGCAATCATAAATAAAAGACAGCCAATTGTTGCTGCAAAAGCTTTTTTCTGATTAGTCATCGTTATCAGTCCTCCTTGTCAAAACAAGGATAGCATAATAACAATGTAATTGATAATAAAAACAGATAAATGAGAACGATAATGGTTATCAGATGGCTATGAAGCTTTATATAGTTTTTATTGTTTATAATAATTATCATTAAAGAAAATAAAAAACCAGAACATTTCTCATACAAGAGAAGTGTTCTGGTTTTTCTTACATTGCGATAAACCAATAACCAATTAAAATGATACCAAGGATAATACGATACCAGCCAAAAGCGGTAAAGTCGTTTTTCTTCAAATAACTTAATAAGAATTTAATAGCTAAGACAGAAACCACAAAAGATACGAATGTTCCTACAAGAAGAACAACAGTTTCTTCCATTTTGAATGAGTTCCCTTCAGCTAAATATTTGACGATCTTCAAGCCGCTTGCGCCAAACATGACAGGAATCCCTAAGAAAAATGAGAATTCTGTAGCGACAAAACGCGAAGCGCCAATCAAGATAGCTCCTAGGATCGTTGCACCAGAACGGGATGTTCCGGGAACAAGTGCCAAGACTTGGAATAACCCAACAAGAAGAGCTGCTTGGTACGTAAAGTCATTCAGCGAAGTCCAACGAGGTGTTTTGTTTTTGTTACGTTTTTCGACAATAATAAAGGCAATACCGTAAACGATCAAAACAATGGCAACGGGTAAGAACTTGTGGAAATTTGCTTCTAACCAATCATCCAAAGGCAAACCAATGATGATGGCTGGTATACAAGCAACGATCACTTTAAACCAAAGTGTCCAAGTATCTTTTTTTTCTATCGTTGATTTACTTGGAGAAAAGGGGTTTAATTTGTGAAAATAAAGAACGACGACAGCTAAGATCGCCCCTAATTGGATAACGACATTGAACATCGACATAAACTGTGAACTGGCATCCAGTTTGATGAATTCATCTGCTAGGATCAGATGACCAGTACTACTGATGGGCAGCCATTCCGTTATTCCTTCAATAATACCGAGAATCACTGCTTTGATAATATTTGCAAAAAACATAAATTCCTTCCTTCCCAATTAAGATACATCTTATAGTATACCGTTATTTTTTGATAAACCCAATCTGTTTTTTAATATTAAGAAAAACTTGAGAAATGAAGCAGATAAGAATACGAAGAGAAAAAAAGAAGACAAAGCCCTCGTTCAGACTTTGCCTTTTATGATTCTCTGTTAAAAATTAAAATATCCCATCATAAAAACGAGTTTCGACTATGTGCTTTCCCGTTTTCGATATAAGACGTATCGTTGATACCAAGGATAGAAAATCGACCGTTTGCATAAGTAACCTTTGTTACACTGCCATTTAAAAGACCAGCACGAACAGGCTGTTTAGGATCGATCAGATTAAGCAAGAAGGCAATCGTCAAACCATGTGATACGACTAAAACATTTCCGCCGCCGTTTTTTTCGCAGTGATGGGCGATATCTTCAAATCCTGTCCACACACGATCTCGTAATGTTTCATAAGTTTCTGCCCATCCAGCCGTATCCAAATTGTATACAGCATTGGCAATTTGTTCAAAAGAAACTTCTGTGGTGAACATTTCATCATATGTTTTAAAATTCAATACGCGAGGGATCACACCCCACATTTCCATGTCATAGCCGCCTTCAAGAGACCCGAAGCACCATTCTCTGATCCGTTTCTCGATAAAATAAGGAATTTCTTTTCCCTTAGAATGTTCTCCTAGAATAATACGGGCAGTTTCGATCGCCCGACCACTGTCACTAGAATAAGCAAAAGAAAAGTCGACATCTTTTAACCCGCGCCCTAAATAATGGATGCCTTCTTGTCCTTGTTTTGTGAGTGGCGTATCACACCAGCCTTGTACGCGTTCGATTGTATTGAACATCGTTTTTCCATGCCGTACGATATAAAGTGTAGTTTCTGTCATTTTATTCTCCTCCTAAATCATTTTTAACGATTGAAAAAAGGATTTGTCCTTTTTTCCTGTTCAATCGTTGTTGCATCACCATGTCCTGGATAGACTGCAAATTCATCAGGTAAAACAAACAGCTGGGTCCGAATACTGTGAAGTAATTGTTCTAAATTTCCTGTATACAGATCGGTTCTACCGATACTTCCTCTAAATAGGGCGTCGCCAGAAACGACAAAATCATCAAAAATAAAGCTAACGCTTCCGATGGAGTGCCCTGGAGTAGGGACCACACGAAAAGACATGTTTCCTAAAGTATAAGTTTTCATTTCAAATTCATATTCTGCAGGCGAGACAATAATATCAGCAATATCATCATGTCGTCCGAGTCCAGAAAGGTTCAAAATCGGATCACCTAGCCATTTTTGTTCTAGTGGGCTGACATACACCGGGATTTGATAATATGCGCGTAAGGGTTCTACTGCACCAATATGATCATAGTGGGTATGGGTAAGTAAAATCGCTACCGGTTGTTGGTTTGTTTTTTTGATTTCTTGTTTGATTTGTTCCGCATCTTCTCCAGGGTCAATGATCAAAAGTGCTTCTTCGTTGTAGACCAAATAACAGTTTTCTTCAATCATTCCTGTTTTTAATCTTTCGATATGCATGTGCATTCCTCCTTGATAGCCAAAACTTCTTTCATCCATTAGTATAACGCATTCATTGCTAGGAAACAAAAACAGGTACTTATTTCTCTTTACTTATCTGAATTATCAGACTATATGAAAAGTATTTGGATATTCTAAAGAGAAGGAAAGTAAGTTTTCATAGCATTTTAATATGTCCTTGTTACATTAGACCCATCCAAAAATCCAAATTCTATATCCTATATCCCTGCCTAATCAGCAGGGTGTTTTTTTTATGCTTGAAAAGAGAGCTCTTTTTGCTAAACTAGGCTTTTTCAGGTAATCTTAGAGAGAAAGAGGTGGTGGAAATGATCAAACAGTCAAAAATATCTGTGCGGCACTTAGTAGAATTTATTTTGCGACGTGGAAGTATCGACAATCGTAAAAAAAGTAGCCATACTGCATTAGAAGGAGCAAGAATCCACCGCAAGCTCCAAAAAGATGCGGGAGAAGACTATGAAAAAGAAGTTTTTTTAAAAACAACAGTTCCATTAGATGAATATCACCTGATCGTTGAAGGCCGTGCAGACGGTATTTTCAAAAGAGACGGTATTTATTATATAGATGAAATCAAAACCTCCGAACCACGATTTGAAGATTTAGAACCAGAACAAGTGGAACTTTTCTTTCATCAAGCAAGGGTATACGCCTATATCTATAGTCAAGAGCATGATTTACAAGAAATAAATCTGCAGTTGACTTACTTTCAGACGGCAGAAGAAGTGATTACGAGAAAGGTCGAACATCAGACAAGAGAGCAGTTAGAAATTTTTTTTAAAAAACTGACTGAAGATTATAAAGAATGGCTTGTTTTTCAAGAAAACTGGCGTACTATACGCAATGCCTCTTTGATGGCTTTGAAATTCCCCCATGATGAGTATAGGAAAGGCCAGCGTGAACTAGCAGTAGCTGCTTATAAAACAATCCGTACGAAACAGAAATTGTTTGTAGAAGCACCTACCGGAACTGGAAAAACAATCTCTACGTTATTCCCCGCTTTGAAAGCTGTAGGGGAAGAAGAGGGAGAAAAGATTTTTTATCTAACGGCCAAAACAATAACTAGACAAGTAGCTGAAGATGCCATGACAGCATTAAAAGATACTGGAGCTGAAGTAAAAAGTGTCACTTTGACGGCTAAAGATAAGATCTGCTTTTTAGATGAGACGACCTGTAATCCAGATCAGTGCCCGTATGCCAATGGTTATTACAATCGTATCAACGAAGGATTATGGGATCTTTTGAATCATGAGAATCAGATCACTCGAGAAGTCATCGAAACTTATGCAAGGAAGCATACACTTTGTCCTTTCGAACTATCATTAGATGTCAGTATCTGGTGCGACGTGATCATTGGGGATTACAATTATTTGTTTGATCCCACTGTTTATTTAAGACATTTTTTTGAAGATGAAAAAAACGAGGATTATCTGTTTTTGATTGATGAGGCACATAATTTGGTGAATCGTTCCCGAGAGATGTATTCGGCAGAACTATCTTATGAAAAAACGAAACGAAGTAAGGAAGCTATACCAAAGGAATTCAAAAAACTCCATCGTCGTTTCAACAAACTATTGAAAGAATTTGATTCGATCCGAGAAATAGCAAAAGAAGATCATTGGGATTATCATCATCAAAAAGCACCGGCTGAATCTTTAGTAAAGGCAGGTTATCAATTAAGCGAAAAAATCAAAGAATGGCTAGCAGAATTTCCTGAGCATCCATCACAAGAACAATTGCTTCCTTATTATTTTGATTTGCTTCATTTTTTGAAGGTCAGTGAATTTTATGATGATCACTATGAAACAACGGTCGAAAAAACGTATCGCGATCTGATAGTAAAAGAGTTTTGTATTGATCCAAGCTTGTTTCTTGAGCAGTCGTTGGATAAAGGAAGAAGCAGTATCCTTTTTTCTGCGAGTTTTTCACCCCTATCTTATTATCAGGAAACACTGGGCGGACAAAAAAGTCTCGCTTACAAACTGCCGAGTCCTTTTCCAGAAGGAAACCAGCAAGTTTTCATCGCAAATTACTTAGAGACGACTTATCGAAAAAGGGAACAAAGTCTGGCACAATTAGTTGAGACAATCCATGCTTTTGCTGATGGAAAGGTCGGAAATTATTTCGTTTTCTTTCCTTCTTATCAATATTTAGACCTTGCGGCGGAAGCATTCAAACAGCAATATCCTGACAGCGATGTGCTGATTCAAGAAACGGACATGAATGAAGAAGAACGCGAACGATTTTTAGCAAAATTCCAATCAGATCCCGATGAAACATTGATAGGATTTTGTGTACTTGGTGGGATTTTTTCAGAAGGAATCGATTTGAGAGGGAACCGATTGATCGGCAGTATGATTGTAGGTGTAGGTTTGCCGCAGATGAATCATGAGCAGGAACTGATCAAATCATATTATGATGAGAAGGAACACCTTGGATTTGCTTACGCTTATCAGCTTCCTGGAATGAACAAAGTCTTGCAAGCTGGTGGTCGAGTGATTCGTGGCATGGCGGATCAAGGAATCGTGGTATTGGCAGATCAACGATTTGCTCGTTTTTCTTATCGACATTTATTCCCACAACATTGGCAAACAGCAAGAGAAGTACGAAGTGTTGGAGAATTGGAAGAAGGAATACAGCGTTTTTGGTCATCCAAAGAAGCAGTAAATCAAAAAAACGAGGGATGACAGATGTCAGCCTCGTTTTTTTCATTAACGATAGTTAGTGAATTGCAACTCGATTGGTAAGTCAAGTTTACGTAATAAAGCAATCACAGCTTGAAGATCATCACGGTTTTTACCTGTCACTCTAATCTGATCTTCTTGGATTTGTGCTTTTACTTTCAGTTTTTCATTTTTGATAGCTGTAGTGATTTTTTTCGCGTTTTCACGATCGATTCCGTTGACAAGATCGGCAGTTTGACGAGCTTTGCCACCTAGCGCGTGTTCCGATTCGGAAAAATGGATATTTTTGATTGGCACATTTCTTTTGATCAACTTACCAAATAATACATCTTTGATCTGTTCGATTTTGAAATCATCATCGCTCAAGACAACTAGATTGCTGTTCTCTAATTTGATTTCTACCGTAGAATCCTTGAAGTCAAATCGATTAGTCAATTCTTTTGTTGTTTGCTGAATCGCATTTTTTACTTCTTCTGTATTGACTTCTGATACAATGTCGAAGCTAGCATCTTTTGCCATAAGAACCCTCCTGATATACGTATAAGTTTACTATACATCTATCTTATCATAGGAATGGGGCAGATTCTTACTTGTTTGCTAAAATTCTTCTCATTTGAGTTCGAAGTATTTTATTTTAATAGATAAACTGTTATTCTTACATTTGGAATAACAAAGTAGAGGAGAGGTGCTTGTGAGCAAAATTATGACTGCGTATCATAAAAATGAAAGATTAAAAAAAATAGTGGTTATTTTGATAACCGGATTGACCGCTGCGGTCGCTTTAAATTATTTTTTGATTCCAGCCAATGTCTTTTCTGCAGGGATGAATGGGATCGCTCAAATCATTTCCTCGCTTTTATATGAATGGTTTCATATCAAGGTAGACACAGGAACATTTATTTTTATTTTGAATATCCCTGTGTTTGTATTAGGGTTCCTCAAAGTAGGAAAACGAGCAACGATCCTTAGTTTTGTGAACGTTGTATGCGTATCAGTGATGACGATGCTACTTCCAGTCGGACAGATCACTGATAATATTTTGATGAATGCCTTAGTAGGCGGTGTTTTATTAGGTCTTGGCGTAGGGTTATCTTTAAAAATGGGCTTTACAACTGGGGGAATGGACATCATCTCTCTTGTGCTTTCACAAACAACTGGAAAAACAGTCGGAAATTACATGCTGATTCTAAATGGGATCATTGTAGTCATCGCAGGCTTCTTCTTTAACTGGGAAAGTGCCTTGTATACGATTATTTCCATTTATGCAATGACTCAAGTGATTGATGCCATCCATACGAGTCATCAAAAAGTAACAGCGATGATCGTGACCGTCAAACCGGAAGAGGTAACAGAAGAACTAGCGAAACGGATGGTACGTGGAATGACATTGCTTCCGTCTGTCGGTGGCTATTCAAAAAAACAAGGAAATATGATCATGATGGTCATCACCCGCTATGAAATGTATGATCTTGATCAGATCGTTCATGAAATCGACGACGATGCATTTATCAATATTTTACCAACTCATTCAGTATTTGGCCGATTTGCAAATGAAAACGAACAAAAAATGTATCGTACAACAGGTGTGTTGCCAGAAATAAAAAATCGTTCACAAAAAAAATGAGGAATCAGTTTTATTTAGAATGAATTTAATGTATTCCGTCTAATAAGGACATTTTATAAATTTAAACGAGAATCTTCCTTCTAAATTCTCATTTACAAGTAGTTAAAAAAAGAGTATGATAAATAAAAATCGTGTTAAGGAGTGTCGTACGATGAGCGAAGCAAACCAAGAACGGTCTGCGCAAGAAATAGAACTGATCAAAGAACGTATTCTTGCTGCCTTGGAAATGGTGATCGATCCTGAATTAGGAATCGATATTGTCAACTTAGGCTTGATTTATGATATAGAATTCAATCCTGAAAACGGAGAAACAGTCATCAAAATGACGCTAACAACTATGGGCTGTCCACTAGCCGATATTTTAACAGAATCTATCCATGACGCATTGAAAGAAGTACCAGAAGTAACGAAAGCAGAAGTAAAACTTGTCTGGTATCCCGCATGGACGACCGATAAGATGAGCCGTTATGCACGGATTGCGTTGGGGATTCGATAGGGATCTTGACTGACTAGCTATGAGAAGCAAATAGTAAAAACAAAAAACCTTTTATCCTTTCTAGAAGAAAAGAGATAAGAGGTTTTTTTGTTTATAAAATTTTGTCTGCTATATTAGAAGTTAATCAAATAAATGTGTTCTATTGATAAAGGACATTCAAATCTCTTTTCTTTTGCCATCCATATTTTTTACATCAATTTGATTTTCGTATAGTATTCTTTCTCATCTTCACGATAAATCGTGGCCCCATTTTTTTGCTGCGCCTTAAGACTGCCAAGATTTTTTTTATTTACAGACAAAAGTGCCTCATCGATGCCGATTTTTTTTGCCTCTTGTAGTACTAATGCTAAACCTTGTGTTGCATATCCTTTTTTACGATAGTCAGGGGAGATGCCGTAACCGATATGGCCAGCGCCGTTTCTTAATGATTCGTTCAGTTTATGGCGCAGATTAAAAATTCCTACATACTCATGTCCATCATTTTCCAAAATAAAGACGGTTGCGGGAACGTAATTCTCAGGAAGATCAATACCTAAAGAAGTGTTTTCGCATTTTTTTACATAATCTAAAAATTCAGCAAGTGTATAGCCATAAGCACTGTTGATAAATCCATTCTCGTTTGGTCCGAAGCTAGTTTGCAGCCGATAAGCTTTCTCCAAATCTGCTTCCCATAGTTTGATCAATTTCATCGAATCCGCCTCTTCCTAAGTAAACATATTTTTTCTACTATAGCACTATTTTGGCGAATAGCCATTCTTATTTTTATTTTTTTGTGATGTATCGTATTAAGAATAATTTAACAAAATAAATGATTGCAGATTTTTGTTATTTATTGTATTGTTTTTATAATAGATGAATCCTCGTTATCTTTTAAAAATGATCTTATTGATTGATATTGAAAGTTCAAGATAAATTGAATTTTTAATAAATGTGTTATTTTTAAAGTTTTTTCGTCCGTTGCTTATGATCACTAGAAAGGAGATCTCGTGAACTACTTTAGCGGTTATAAAAGAATTCCAGAAGGATGGCGGCAAACAGAAGCAAAAAATGATCAGTATCAAAACGAAAGAAGAAGACAGTTGTTGGAGAAAATGCAGCAAAAACAGCTGAATCGAGAGAAAAAGAAGAACAAAGAAACGAAGAAAAAGCAGCAAAATAAAATAGCTACCGATCCCAGAATCGTTCGTTTAAACAATGAAATGAATCAATTGAAGCAAGAATTGAGTAAAGCAAAAAAACAAGTAGCTACTGTGAGCAAGAAAAGAAGAGAGGACAAGAAACACATCAGAGAGCTGTCACAGCAACTCGAACGACAGCACCAACAAGCAAAAGTAGAAAAAGAAGAGATGAGACAAAAAGCCATCGAACAGCAGAGGAAAACAGAACTATTGTATCAAAAATTAGAAGAAGTGGGCTGGGATACAGATAATCACGCACTTCAGGAACTCCAAAAACGTAACCAGATCATCATTTATTTGCTGCAAAAAAATAGCCAAATGCAACATTATCTAGAGAGCATACATAAAGCGTCAGGTTTATTAAAGAAAAGAAATGATCGACTGAACAAGAAATTAGAAAAGCTTTCAAATAGAAATGCTACGTATCTGAAAATCATGGAGAAGAAAAAACAAGAACTGCAACAGTTGTATAAAGTCAACCAGCGACAAACAGAACAATTAGCAAAGAAAAAACAAAACTTCGTACAAGCAGCACCTCAAGATCTGATCCATGCATTGATCCAACAGTTAGATACCCAATCATTTTATAAGTTCAATCAGCTGAACAAGCTGTTCAATAGGTATCAATGGATCTTTGAACAACAAGCGAATAATTTGCAGTATCAAGAAACAAATATTTTTTATGGTTTTGTAGAAATAGAAGAGGACAACATTTATTTCTATGAGGTCAATACGGAGCAAAGAAGACCACTGATAGTAGAAGAGAGCTTTAAACGCAAAGATCTTTTAACAGATGGCATAGCAGTACGAGTACATCAAAAAATAGTAGACGGTCCAGTATATCTAAGGTATTGCTATCCTATCGTTGAACAGAATAAGTCAAAAAGAAGAAGCGACAAATATCTAAAGAGAACAAGACAAAAATCTAAACAGTCAAGTAAAAAGCAATTGAGCATAGACGCTGAAAAGTGGGCATCATCACTCAAAATTGCTGTGATCGGGAACAAACAAATAAAAGGATTCGTAAAAGGATTGCAGAAATATGTAGAAACTGTCGAAAGAATCGATGCATATGAGTACGGGGAGAAAGCACTATTTGAAAGAATCCGTGCTGTTGACTATGTCTATGTTTGCATCGACAGCGTCCCGCATCATGTGACCAATTTTCTGAAAAGTGAAATTGAGCTTATGGAAAAAACAGAATTTTTTTATCGCCCTTCAATAGATGATGGAGTTATTCGGATGAACTATTTGTATTGGTTGCAAGAGGGAAAACGCGTAGAGATAAAAAAGAACAAAAAATATGTTCTTGACAAAAAACAAATGTAATCCTAAACTAGAACATATGATGCGGCTATGGCGGAATTGGCAGACGCGCTAGCTTCAGGCGCTAGTGAGGGCGACCTCGTGGAAGTTCGAATCTTCTTAGCCCCATAATTTTTATATATACTGAGAAAAGATGTCGAGGGAGAGATCCCATCGGTATTTTTTTATAAAATCTGATATAAAATAGATTTCGGTAAGAAAGTCATAGAAGTAATAGATGAGCAAAAAACTCGCTCTAATGTGACAAAACAACTCAAAAAGAGGCCATGCGATGTATTCTTTCGCATGGCCTCTTCCTATTTTGAATGTGTTTAAACGTTCAAATAATGAATCTTAGTACCAACCGTTTGCTTCCCA
>NZ_KV833926.1:0-31059 GCF_001837725.1 Enterococcus sp. HMSC072F02 | reverse complement strand
AATTTGTCAAAAAAACTGTTGCCATTCCAAGAGATACCTTATATATAATCTAAAAGAAGCGAAGGAGAATTTCTGATAGTGAAGCAAACGAAACTAGTTTTTATATACTGAACTAGATTCAGGTTGTATAGAGAATCAATTAAAGAAAATTTACAATTATTGTGCCACTTAAAAAGAAAAGTGACATATAAAAAAACAACGCCAACTAAATAAAGTGTCTTCAAAAGCTTGGACTCCTCGCTTTTGAAGGCACTTTATTTAAAATCTTTATGAAACTAAAGTATGTTCATATTTATTGCTGTAATTATATAGATATTCTGTCGTTTCCAACTCATAAACGTGAGTGTATTTTGCCACTACTTTTCCGCATTTTTCTAATATTTCATTGCGATCGACGTCATGATATTCATCTACGCAGATCACAACACAATTTTCTAATTTACTGATTACTTCTCCAACCACTTTTTGTTTCAAGCCAATAGGTTGGCAAATATATTTTTTTCCTAAAATGATAGTTTCGTTATTCATATTTCATCCATCCTTAATGTGTTTTTCATTATTTAAAATGATAATACCATTAAAATATGATTATGAAAACTAATAACACTTGTGATTTTATAAAAAAATAAAAAAACCGAAAAACAGATATGCCCACTGTCTTTCCGGCTCTTTTTGTTTTTTGATTTCTCTTCTTTTTTGTTTCAATAGTCAATTTTAGTTATTAATAAATGAAAAAGCATTTATATTAAAATTTGCTAATAAAAGATCTACATATTTTTCTAGAAATGCTTGATCGATTTCATCATACCCTTTCGTTACTCCGCAATCGATATCTAAAACACCGATTAAATGACCTTCTTTTACCATTGGTACAACGATTTCTGATTGTGCGGCTGAATCACAGGAAATATAATTTTCATGTTTTTTGACATCGTCAACGATCAATGTCGTTTGTTTTTCAGCTGACTCTCCACAAACTCCTTTTCCCATCTTGATACGTGTGCAGGAAACTCGCCCTTGGAACGGTCCTAAAATCAATTCATTGCCATCAAATAAATAGTATCCTGCAAAGACAGTCTCAGGTAATGTTTCATTCAACAATGCAGATGAATTTGCTAAATTTGCTAACCAGTTATCTTCTGCTTCTAATAATCCTTGTTGCTGTAATAATAGAATTTCGTATGCATCTTTTTTCTGTTTTTCTGTCCACATGATAAAAACTGCTCCTTTTTGATCTATGGAAAAGATTATAGCTCAGTTTTTTGGTAAACGCTAGGTTTGCTTTTCAAAAAAGCGAGATACGTTAGATTGGTTACCTTAAACGCATCTCGCTGTCTTTTTTATTCTGCTTGTTGGATTTCTGCTGCTAAATCAGCATAATCAATCGTTTCGTGAACAAAAGTCGGATCATCAACTGGAAAGTGCTGTACAAGAGAAGAGATGCGGCTGATTTCCACGTTTCCTTCAGCCACTTCAAAATCCATTACATGTCCGCCAAATGTATGTGTATCATCGATAAAATGCAGATGAAATCCCGCTGCAGCAACTCCTTGGAATAATTCAGGGGTAAAGAACCCGACTAATGTTCCATGAACGTTGCTTTGTTGGAATTCTGGTTGAGACTCTGAAATTTTCGCTAGTCTTCGATAAGGTTTTTCTTGTTTCGGCATGATACGGATATGCATGTTTTTGAATAATCCAGTTATCTTCACTGCTAAAAATAGATTTTCCCCATCTTCTTTTACTAAGATGTGTTTTTTCAATTGTTCTCCATCTGCAGATTCTAAAACAGAAAAACTAGTATCTGGCGTAAAATCTGTAATTGCTGCATAGGGGGTAAGTTCACTTCCATCTAATTGGACAACTGAGCCATCTGATCTTCCTTGATAAGCTACGCCATCTAAAAAGATGACTTCACCATCAAGTCCATGCAATGTTCCCAATCCCAGAGTTCCTTTTTCCAATATGTGAGCAATCGTTTCTGTTCCATCCATCAAGCCGGCCATCAAAGCTCCCAATGTCCCGTGCTGGTATAAGATTTTTTCAGTCATGTCGACACTTCCTTAATAGAATTGATCTGGTAAGATTGTTTCTCCCAATTTCTCATTATCACGGTAATCGATCGGAATATCAATAATTACGGGTCCTTCTGTCGCAAATCCTTCTTCTAAAGCTTTTTCTAATTCCTCTATACTTGTAGCTCGGATCCCTTTAGCACCAAAAGCTTCTGCATATTTCACAAAATCAACTGGACCAAAGTCTACACCTGACGCCCGTTGATATTTCATTTTTTCTTGGAACTCTACCATATTGTAGCGTCCATCATTCCAAATCAAATGAACGATATCCAATTTTTTACGTACAGCCGTTTCTAAATCTTGGGCAGAGAATAAAAATCCGCCATCTCCGGAAACTGATACAATTTGTGTATTTGGACGTACCAGTGCAGCAGAAATCGCCCACGGTAATGCTACACCAAGCGTTTGCATACCATTACTGAATAATAGATGTCGTGGTTCATAACTTCTAAAGTGGCGTGCCATCCAAATATAATGACTCCCTACATCTACAGTAACGGTCATATCATCTGTTACTTTTGATTGAAGTGTGTTGATGACTTCTAAAGGATGCAAAATACCTGCTTCTCCTTTTGATTGGACAATATTCCGCTCCGTTAGTTTTGCTTGAAGAGAATCTAAATATTCTTTCGCATCTTCTGACACTTGTTGAGGCTCTAATGAACCTGTCAGTAAATCAATAGTGGCTGAGATATCACCGATCAATTCTCTTTCAGGCTGCATAAACGGATCGATTTCAGCTGGTGCTTCATCGATCACAATGATCCGCGCATCTTTTTCTGCGTTCCAGTTTCTTGCTTCATATTCGATTGGATCATAGCCAATTGCGATGACTAGGTCGCTTCGTTTCAAAAGCATATCGCCTGGTTGGTTTCTAAACAATCCCACTCGACCAAAGAAATGCGCTTCTAATTCACGTGAGATCACTCCAGCTGCTTGGAATGTCTCTACAACAGGTAATGCTGTCTTTTCAACTAATTGCCGGATAGCTAACGTTTCTTTTTCACTTGATCCCCGCATACCTACTAATAATACCGGTAGTTTTGCTTCCCTGATGCGTTCGGCTAAGTAACGGATATCATCTGCAGAAGCAGAACCTAATTTAGGATCACTCAATGGCTTGATGATATTACCTTGAACTGGCGCATCCACTACATCTTGAGGAATGCTGATAAAACTCGCTCCTTTTTTTGAGCTTTTAGCCATACGATAAGCATTGGCAATCACTTCTGAAATTGTTTCCGGATCTTGGATTTCTGCACTGTATTTTGTGATTGGCTGGAACAGCGCTGCATTATCCATGCTTTGATGGGTCAACTTCAATAGATCGCTTCGTTTTACTTGCCCGGCAATTGCTAAAACCGGGTCTCCTTCTGCTGTCGCTGTTACCAAACCTGTAGCTAAGTTACTAGCACCTGGACCACTTGTTGCGATAACAACCCCAGGTTCTCCTGTAATACGTCCGATTGCTTGTGCCATAAATGCAGCATTTTGTTCGTGACGAGTTACAATTAATTCAGGACCTTGATCCTCTAATTCATTAAATACACCATCGATTTTTGCGCCTGGTATACCGAATACATAATCAACGTGATGGTTAATCAAACTTTCTACTACAGATTTCGAACCTTGTTTCATTTTTTCAGCCATTGAACATCGTCCTTTTTATGCTTTATTTTTAATTATTAGTTAGAAATAATCACAAATAAGTGATACAGTTTCTAAACCTGTTTCATCCAGAAGTATAGCACGTTTTATTTCATTTGTTTAGCCATATGTTTCAAAAAATGAAAAAGAATGACAGATTTTACATAAAAAACTGTCATTCTTGGTTGAAAGTTTCAACCAATTTCACAAGATGACAAAAAAAATTCAAGTATGCGACATTGGTTCTACGCCGCATACTTGAATTTTTTTCAATTAGTATACATCAAAACTTCTAATTTTCATTTCCCATCAACTGATACGCTCGACCATCCGAACTTCTTTTGAAAAAACCGAATGTGATTAGATAACGCCTTTGTTCGACATAATCAGCACTAGAAAATATGTCCATCAATATCGAATTGACTTCTGTTTCTGTATAGATTACTCCATGTTCGAATCGTTTCAAGACTTCTTTCAGCAGGATGTATTTCTTTTTTGTTGCGCTTGGTACTTATTTTACTTTTCCATCCTTCATAAACGTCTCCAAAACTTTCATCTTCTCTTGCTCCGTGTAAGTATAAATCATCTTATTTCTAACTTTTGATTCTAAGAATACTCCATTTATGTTAGAATATTCTGTATTTTTTGTTAAAGCGGTTACTCTCAAGAAAGATATTATCACATGGCTCTTTTTTTTACTAATATTTGTCGGAAGACTCATCCTAATAAGTTATTCGCCCAGTCGAGTAATAAAAAAATACTGAATCAAGAATATTGCGTACATGATAAGAACAAAAAAAGAACCCTTGAACTCCAAGGGTTCTTTCTCTGTCTGATAACGATGATTAACGACGGATTTCTTTGATACGAGCAGCTTTTCCGTGTAATGCACGTAGGTAGTACAATTTTGCACGACGTACTTTACCGTAGCGAACTACTTCGATTTTTGCAACACGTGGTGTGTGCAATGGGAATGTACGCTCAACGCCCACTCCGTTAGAAACTTTACGTACTGTATAAGTTTCGCTGATTCCAGCACCGCGGCGTTTGATAACAACACCTTCAAATAACTGGATACGTTCACGAGTACCTTCGACAACTTTTGCGTGAACACGCACAGTGTCACCAGGGCGGAACGCTGGGATGTCAGAACGTAATTGGTCTTTTGTTAATTCTTCGATTAATGGATTCATGGTTTTCTTCTCCTTATTCCAAATATTCTTATGAGCTTTTCTCACAGCGGAATATCGTAATAGTTAAGTGCTTGTACACTCACCATAAAATACTAACATACTATCAATCTACTGTAAAGAAGATTTTAGAAAAATTTACTTGGTTACATCTGCTGTTTTTTCTTGTTCTTCTTTCTTGATCTCTTCTAAAAATTTCGTCATTTGAGGTGTCCATTCAAGTGTTTCCAAGAGATCAGGTCGGCGTTGATAGGTTCTTCTTAGCGACTCTTTTAATTGCCATTCTTCAATCAATTTATGATTTCCATTTGTCAATACTTCTGGTACTTTCATCCCTTTATATTCTGCTGGACGAGTATATTGGGGATGTTCTAATAGACCAGTTGAATAAGAATCGGTTTGGGCAGAAGTCTGATTGCCTAACACATCTGGCAACAGCCGAACTGTTGCATCGATCATGACCATCGCACCTAATTCTCCCCCAGTAAGGACATAATCCCCTAAGGAAACTTCATCTGTCACTAATGTGCGGATACGTTCATCATACCCCTCGTAGTGACCACAAATGAATACCAGATGTTCTTCCTGTGAAAATTCTTCTGCCATTTTTTGATCGAATCGTTTACCAGCTGGGTCAAGAAGAATTACTCTTTTTTGGACATCCGGTGCAGCTTGTTCGATTGCTTGGATGTTATCATAGATGGGCTGGACTTTGAGCAGCATACCTGCTCCTCCGCCATATGGATAATCATCTACTGTCTGATGTTTGTTATCTGAATAATCACGGAAGTTATAGATATTGATGTCTAATAATCCTTTATCTACAGCCTTGCCGATGATGGATTCTCCCATAGGGCCTTCAAACATTCTTGGAAATAAAGTCAATACATCAATCTTCATCGTCAATCAGTCCTTCTGGGATTTCTACACGGACCACTCCAGCTTCTAAATCGACTTCTTTGACGACAGAAGCGATATATGGAAGCAAGATATCAGCTTTTTTCGGACGTTGAACGACCCAAACATCATTGGCACCTGGTGACAAGATTTCTTTTACTTTACCTAGTTCCGTTCCATCTTCTTCCACCACACGCAGACCGATGATCTCGTGGTAATAGAATTCATTTTCAGCTAGATCTACAGAGTTGTCTTTTGACACTTTCAATATGCCATCCCGATATTTTTCCACATCATTGATAGAAGGATGTCCTTCAAAACTCAATAAGTCAAAATTTTTATGTTTGCGATGACTTTTGACTGTTAATTCCACAGGTGCTTTTCCATCTTGGAATAATGTCAGCACCGTCCCTTTTTTGTAACGTTCTTCTGGGAAATCCGTTGTTGAGATCACACGGACTTCACCTTTGATACCTTGTGTGTTTACGATTTTTCCTACATTCAAGTATTCAGTCAACTTATATCCCCATTTCTTTTTTGTCTGTTTTATTTTAGCATGTGCGGAGAGGCAATTCTAGTTTTCTTTTAGGGTATTAAGCCAAATTTATGCAAAACTGTGGCTTGCTGTTTTTGATGACTTCTTATTTCTTGGAGCTGAGCACTTCTGTCATGGCTTCTTCATAGAAACTGCCATCTTCAATGCAGCTATAGGGTCTTGACGAGTGATCGTATAGACATTTTTCGGTTCTTGCCAACTTACTTCTACGGCTCGATTCGTCGTATCTCCCATATCAATAGTTATCTTACCAAATTGTTCAGGTACTGGCAGCCTGTTTTCTTCCAAATAGGCTACGATTTCTTTAGCTAACGGCAAGGGTTCTTGACCATCTATATTATTCCCACGGATCCGAATACGCCAATTTCCTTCTTGCCATTCAAGGTAGCTTGAACCTGCTGCTCCTTGCTGATACCCCGTGATTTGATGACCTAAATCCATTTGCTGCCCATTTGTATCGATCTCAAATGGCTGCAAGACTTGGATCGTTTCTTGACTAGAAGCAAATCCATATTGATAGAGATAAGTTGCAATAGGCGTTTCTTGATTCAATTCGTCAGCATTCAACCTGAGGGGACGATCTGATCCGTAATATAAAATAGAATAGCCTTGCTTTGTTTGTGCCGCTGCGACATTGAGATAGCCAGAAGAAATCGGTACATCTAAAGGCATGGGCACGTTTGGTTGTTGTTCTTTCAATTGGTTTAAAGCAGGCTTTTCCTCATTATTTGAGGTAGTCCTTGTTTGTTCAGTAGATGAAGCCGTTTTAGTATTACTTTTTTCTGTACTTGCAACAGTTTCAGATGTACTGCTTGATGGTTGCGTATTGTCTGATCTTTCAGTAATCAAACTGCAGGCGCTTAACAATAAGACAAACGGAATAAATAACATAGTATTTCTCATTATCTGTTCACTCCCTCCTATTATAAGGATACGCTTTCTTACTTCTTTTGCCAAATAATCATTTCTTCAATTAATAAAAAAAACAAAAAAGCTGTACTCGGAAATTCGAGTACAGCACGTTTATTTACTTTTCCTTATCATCGATGATATTCAAACGCACTTTTTTTGGTGCATTGATCCGAACACCGTAAACGATCGTGCGGATTGCTTTGGCCACACGCCCTTGTTTTCCGATGATACGGCCAATATCTTCAGGTGCCACTGTTAGGTTGTACTCGTAAAAATCTTTCGACTCTACGACCTCTAACTTGACTTGATCAGGATAAGTGACTAGCGGACGAACGATTGTTAAGACTAAGTCGCTTAAATCTTTCATATCCGGTCACCTTATTTCTTTGAGAATTTAGCTTCGTGGTGTTTTTGCATAACGCCTTCTTTTGAAAGGATGTTACGTACAGTGTCAGAAGGTTGTGCACCTTTTGATAACCAGTCAAGAACTAAGTCTTCTTTTAAAACTACTTCTGCAGGGTCTTTCAAAGGATTGTAAGTACCTACAGTTTCGATGAAACGTCCATCACGAGGAGAACGTGAATCAGCTACGACGATACGGTAAAAAGGACTCTTTTTAGAACCCATACGTTTTAAACGGATTTTAACTGCCATTATTTATTTCCACCTCCATTGTTTTATTCACAAGATGTAGTGTAACAGTTTTTTTTTACCCTGTAAAGCTTTTTTTCTTTACAGCTTGATTAAATTCGATTTTTTTTAGGAAATAGCAGATTTTAGACTTCTTTTTTGTTAAAAACAAGCCACCCAGCTACGATGGATATGACGATAGAACAACATGTCACTGCTAATGACCGAGTATAATCTGCAAGGTGGATTTCTTTCGCAAGAAAATTTGAGGAAGAAATCAAATAAGTCGGTACATATTCTGCTACTTTAGAGAACAACCCAGCACCATAACTCAGAATGACCGTTCCCCCACTAGCCAACAGAACCGCATAATTGGAAGAAAGAAAAGCTGAATAAAATAAAATCAATGAATAAAGCCAACAACCAAAAAAATAATAAGTAAAACTGATAAATAAAGGATGGGTGATAATCGACTGGTCCCAATAATAAATCGTGTATGCTAGCGTAATACTATAACAGCACCAATAGCTGACACTCCAAAATAGTATACCCATGATCCATTTCGACAGAAATATCTTCCAGCGCTTCATCCCTTTTGTCAGCAAGTTGATGATTGTTCCGTTTTGGTATTCGCTTGTCAATATCCCACTGAATAAAAGAAGGAAAAAAATCAGCAACATCGGAATATTTTTATAAAATTGTGTCCATGAAGTCGTTGCATCAACTGTAATCTTCTGAACAGAAATCCCTGACTCTGCCAGAGTTGTTGACATAGCTTGCACTAAATAAGGAGTCAATTTAGCTAGCAATGGATTCATTATACCGAAAATCACTGTGAGCGCACTTAGCGTGATGATTTTTCCAGTACGCCAGTTTTCCTTTAGCTCCTTTTTGGCGAAGGCAATGAGTTGTCTCATGATTGAACGACCTCCAAAAAGAGTTTTTCTAGCGTAGGTTCTTCCATCTGGACCGATTGGACTGGCAATTGGTATTTGGCTAGCAAATCCATAGCAAAAAGCATTTCTTCTTTACTTTTTTGTGGATAAGCTATACGCAGTTCACTTCGGATCATCCCTCCAGGTAAAAGCTCTTCAAATTGTTCGCGCTCTTTTTTGGAAAAAAATACGATCTCAAATCCACTAGCATTTGTTTGCTTTTTCAATTCGTCCACTGATCCAGACAACACGATTTTTCCATTATCCAAAAAAGCAACTTTGTCACAGATACGCACCACATCAGATAAAATATGAGTTGAAAATAAAATCGTCGTTTGCTCTTTCACAGATGATAAGATATCTAATATTTCTTTTCGACCCACAGGATCAAGAGCGGAAGTTGGTTCATCGCAAATGAGTAACTTGGGCTCGTTCAACAATGCTTGAGCAATCCCTAAACGTTGTCGCATCCCTCTGGAAAATTTTTTGATCCGCTTCTTTTCATTCGACAGACCGACAAGTGACAACAGTTCACTGATTTTTTCCTTTATCCGCTGTTTAGGCATTCCTGTGAGTTCGCCGCAAAAGATCAAATACTCAGAAGCGGTCATATAATCATAAAAAACCGGTACATCAGCTAAATAGCCGATTTCTTGATTGGTCGTTGTTTGTCCGTACTCTACTTCTTTTCCGTTCACTCGGATCGTTCCGCTGTCTTTTTTGATAAGACCTAAGATCAGTTTCATAGTTGTCGTTTTTCCAGCACCGTTTTTACCGATGAAACCAAAAATCGTCTGTTCTTCTACAGAAAAAGATAAATCATCCAACAATTTGTTTGTACCAAAAGACTTTGAGACTTTTTCAAGTGTCAAGATAGCCACTACGCATCCTCCTTGCCAAAAATCAAATAAAGGACAGGACCGATGAACTGCATACCAACAATAACAATAATCACCCATATCATTCGATTTCCATGTTTATATGCAGAATGTGTAAAGATATGATGAAGTACATAAATAAGTAATCCAAACTGTACAATGATTAAAGGAATTAAAAACGGAAGAAATTCTTTGATGCCCATATTACTCGCCTGCCAATCGCTTTTTTAGTTTTTCAATTTTTGATCTTTCAATTTGTTGAAAAAACGGATTTTCTAATGCACTCAATGCCCCTTCCCTGATGAATTTCGTGTCTCTTATTTGCTGTACCCCAAGATCTGCTCCTTCAAATATCTCAGTTATCTCATCAAAATACCTATCACCATGAAGGATCCTGCCTTCCTCGCTTAAAAGTATAAGTGTCAAATCCACAAACTGTTTTAAGCACTTTATTACTTGTTCTTCTTTTTCATGTTTCGCATAAGCACAGGCTGCAGCATAAGAAAATTGAGCACAACTGTTGGGATGGACCGCCGTCAGGTTGAATGCTTGGATCACAGCATCTATTCTATTGACAGTTTCTTCTATAACCGGTAATTGAATGATTTGAATCAATAGATAATGAGTGGCTGAAGATACGAGATTGATTAAATGAGAAAACATGCTGAATTGAGTATAGCTTACCGCTTTTTTTGTTTGACCAGCGGCTCGGTACGCTTGGATAAGTAAGGTGTCGCTTTGCTGGGCAAAACGATAAGGATCCGCTTTTTCTTCGATTTCAGATAAAGCTTCTTCTGGTTTGCCTAACTGGAGCATGACCGCTACTTTTAACAAAGAAGCATTATTGCATAGAGATAATTCTGCTGATTCTTCTACGATTTTCGTACATAACGCTTCTGCTTCAGACAGAATTGCTTGTTGTTCCTCCAGATCCTTTGTTAGCATAAAATGATTCAACCACAAAACGGCTACTTGTAAAAGAAAAGGATAACATGAGTAATATTGTTTGACCGCTTTTCTACAGTCCTCCATCACATATTCAAAGGGCTCTTCAGAAAAAGCGGTGGTCCACTGCTGATAAAAGTGTCTGATTTGCTCTTTCGTCAATTGAGGATGATAGCCGAGCAGTTCATCAACAGACACATCAAAAAAACTGGCTAATTTAGGCAATATGAGTACATCAGGCATACTTTGGCCTGTCTCCCATTTGGAAACAGAAGCTTTTGTCACGCCTATGAATTCAGCTAGAATTTCTTGGGTCACGCCTTTTTTCTTTCGTAAATTTGCTACATTTTTCGATAATGATAATTCTTCCATCTTATCCCTCCTTTTTCTTCATTATATAGACTTTCCAAGAGGGTTGGCAATGGAGACTAACGATACTTCGCGATCATTTGTCAACTGAAACGAAACTTTTGCCAGTAAGTGTTTTTATTTGCTCCAGTTACTTATTTTTTGTAAGATTATTATAGATAGTTTGAAGGAGGAAAAATCGTATGACAAAAAAAATTGGATTTTTTATTGGTAGTTTAAGAAAAGATTCTTACAACAAAAAAGTAGCAGAAGCTTTTGCAAAATTGCTTCCTGAAGGGTACGAAAGTGTATTTGTAAAATTCGATGATCTGCCATTTTACAATGAGGATCTTGAAACCCCAGAAAAAGCGCCTGCTGAATGGACTCGTTTTCGTGAGGAAGTGAGTGGATTAGACGGTGTCGTTTTCGTTACTCCTGAATACAACCGCTCTGTGCCAGCAGTATTGAAAAATGCTTTAGATGTAGGCTCAAGACCTTATGGACACAGTGTTTGGGATCATAAACCAGGTTTAGTCGTTACTGCATCACCAGGTGGGATCGGCGGTTTTGGCGCAAACCACCATCTACGCCAATCACTTGTCTTTTTGAATGTGCCTACCTTGCAACAACCGGAAGCATATATCGGAAACGTTACGAATCTAATTGATGAAAACGGCAATATCGTTGAAGGAACATTAAGTTTCTTCCAAACGATTTTAGATGCATATCTAGATTTTTCTAACAAATTAGCAGAATAAAATTAGAACAGTAATAAAAAGGCAACTATGTACAGGACACTTCTGCATATAGTTGTCTTTTTTGTTTTTTTTGTTTCTACTTTCGTATATAATGTAATTCGATAAATTCACCGAATCGTGTCGTATCTAGCAATTCGAAACGTGCTTCATAGGTTCCTTTTTGGAATAAAGGGATTCCGTCCCCTAATAATACAGGGGCAATCTGGATATACCATTCATCAATCATTTGATGTTCTACTAACGGTTTGATCAATCGACCCCCACCCACAATCCAGATGTCTTTTCCTTCTGCCATTTGTAGATTTTTTAGAAAAGCAACAGGCTCTTCGTGTACGACCTCAGCATCTGGTAATTGTAATTGTGCATTGGTTGAAAAAACGAAATTCTTTTTCTCTGGATAAATTGCTTCGGTTTCCAAATATTTTTTTGCTTCTTGATAAGTTTTCCTGCCCATGATGGTCGTATCGATTGTTTCATAAAAAGCTACATAAGTGGTTTGCTCACCTGTCGGAGTGTCAAAAAGCCATTGAAGGTCATCCGTTTTCGTTGCCAAATAACCATCTAAACTTACAGCGCCATAAAATATGATTTTTCGCATGTTTTATTCGCCCTTTCTTTATTTTCTGCCGATACGTATGACCTCTTCTTTGCGGAAACAACTGTCAAGGTGATCATTGATGATCCCGACTGCTTCTAAAAAAGCACAGATTGTCGTACTGCCAATAAATTTAAATCCTCTTTTCTTTAGATCTTTTGCTAATTCATCTGAAAGAGGACTTGTTGTCGGGACTTCTTCTTGTGAATGATAAGAAGAATCAACGATTTTTCCATTAGAAAACGACCAAAGATACTCAGAAAAACTGCCGAATTCTTCTTGAATCTTCAAGACTGCTTTAGCGTTTTGGACAGCAGCTTCGATTTTTCTGCGGTTCCGAATAATTCCTTTGTTTTCCATTAGTTCGCTCATTTTTGTTTCTCCATAATTTGCGACTTTTTGGATATCGAATTGATCATATGCTTTATCGAATGCTTCACTTTTATTTAAAATCGTCTGCCAACTCAATCCTGCCTGATTGATGTCGAGCATCAATTTTCGGAACAGCTTTTGGTCATCATATTCAGGAACACCCCAGACAGTATCATGATATTGCTGCATATTTTCTGTCTGTTCACTCCACGGACATCTCATTTGTGCCACCTCTTTGTTTAGAGTAATTGTATCAGTAAAGAATAAAAATTGCTGATAGAAAAGCTCCGGCAATAGACATTTTCAGTCTGTACCGAAGCTGTTTTTTTTATCTTATTTCCGTTTTTTCTTTTTCTTCTTATTTTTCTTGATCATTCGATTCATCGCCATTTTGCCTAGTTTCCCTTTGACGCCTGATCCAAACATTTGGTCCATACCTGGGATGTTCATATCCCCTTTGGACATTTGTTGCATCATTTTTCTTGATTCCTTGAATTGCTTGATCATTCGGTTTACTTCAACCACACTGTTTCCAGAACCAGCAGCAATTCGGCGACGACGGCTTGGATTCAACAGATCAGGATTTGCTCTTTCTGCTGGTGTCATAGAATAAACCATCGCTTTTTTGCGTTCAACATCTTTTGGATCTACCTTCACGTTTTCGATTCCAGGGACTTGATTCATTCCTGGGATCATTTTGATTAGATCTTCCAGTGGGC
Organism: Enterococcus sp. HMSC072F02; assembly: GCF_001837725.1. Taxonomy (NCBI): domain Bacteria; kingdom Bacillati; phylum Bacillota; class Bacilli; order Lactobacillales; family Enterococcaceae; genus Enterococcus; species Enterococcus sp. HMSC072F02. The sequence continues at coordinate 17,599 of NZ_KV833926.1, read as the reverse complement.
CCATCCCCATCACTTGATCGAGTTGTTCAATAAAGTCATTGAAATCAAATGAGTTTTCCCGCATCTTCTGTGCAAGTTCTTCCGCTTTTTTCTCATCATAGTCTTGCTGCGCTTTTTCAATCAGTGTCAGCATGTCCCCCATACCAAGGATACGGCTAGCCATACGATCTGGGTGGAATACTTCTAAGTCAGTCAATTTTTCACCAGAACCGATGAATTTGATTGGTGCGCCTGTCACTGAGCGGATCGATAATGCTGCCCCGCCTCGAGTATCCCCATCAAGTTTAGTGATGACTACTCCAGTAATCCCTAATTGCTGATTGAAGCTGTCAGCTACATTGACGGCATCTTGACCAGTCATGGCATCGACAACCAGCAAGATCTCATTTGGTTGAGTTAATTCTTTGATTTGTTTCAACTCATCCATCAATGTTTCATCGATGTGTAGACGTCCTGCCGTATCGATCAATACATAGTCGTTTTTCTTTTCTCTTGCTAGCTCCATCCCTTGACGAACGATTTCTACTGGGCTGACTTCTGTTCCCATATCAAATACAGGAACATCTAGCTGTTGACCTAATACTTTCAATTGGTCGATCGCTGCTGGCCGATATACGTCCCCTGCGATTAGGAGCGGACGAGCATTTTCATTTTTCTTTAAATAATTCGCTAATTTACCGGTAAAAGTTGTTTTACCTGCCCCTTGTAGACCAGCCATCATGATAACAGTTGGTATTTTTGGTGATTTATTTAACTCTGCTGTTTCAGAACCAAGTGTGATTGTTAATTCTTCATCAACGATTTTTACGATTTGTTGTGCTGGTGATAAACTTTCCAGCACTTCTGCCCCTACCGCACGTTCGCGTACGCGTTTAGTAAAGTCTTTGACTACTTGCAAGTTAACATCGGCTTCTAGTAAGGCAAGGCGGATTTCCCGCATCATTTCTTTTACGTCAGCTTCTGATACTTTTCCTTTTTTTCTTAGTTTTCCCATCGCCTGCTGGAGACGTTCAGTTAAGCTTTCAAATGCCATATTTTCTTCATTCCTTTTATTTATTCTTCGATTGCTTGAATTTGCTGTACATATTCAAGCAGTTTTTTATCTTCCGGATACTTATCAGTAATATATGCGGTCATCTTTTCCAATATCTGTTCTCGGACAATATAATCAGAGAAGAGATGGAGTTTTTTTTCATAATCCTCCAAGATCTTGCTTGTCCGCTTGATATTATCATATACTGCTTGACGACTTACTTCGTATTCTTCCGCGATCTCGCCTAATGAAAAATCATCTGCATAATATAACTCCATGTAGTTCATTTGTTTTTCTGTCAATAAGGTCGAATAAAATTCAAAGAGCGCGTTCATTCGATTGGTCTTTTCGATTTCCATTCTGCTCACCTCTAGTTTTCAGCCATTCTTCATCAGAGAGCACAGTCATTTTTTGCTGAATAAAATAAGCAGTGGCCACTCCGGCGCCATTTTTTGTTATTCCGGAAAAGCTTCCATCATAAATCGAATGGGTCCCGCATGAAGGACTTTTTTCCTTCACGATGACTAGATCAATGTGCTTTTCCTGCAATTTTTGATAGGCTTTGATCGCGCCGTTTTTGTACGCTTCCGTTACATCTTCGCCGCTTGTCGTCCATACTTTTGCTTGATCTTTCCACACATCGAACCCATTTCCACCAATGATTTCAGCAGGATCTCTAGGAATTGACAATCCGCCGATTACTTCTGGACAGACCATGACGGCTTCGCCAGTTTCAACTAGTTCCATCAATTCTGGTACTTCTTTTTTCTGTCCATCATAGCGACAGGCCAGACCGCCTAAACATGCACTGATTCCAATCATTGACTGCTCTTCCTTTCTATTCAGCAAAGTGCCTTCCTATTATACCATTTATTTCTTCTGTAAAATAGCCCCTTGTACTGATTCTATGCTAAAATATAAACAGAATGAAACCTATTTAAAGGAGATTTGAATGAAAAAAATACTAGTTGTTGATGATGAACCTTCTATTGTGACGCTCTTGACGTTCAATTTGGAAAAAGAAGGCTATAAGGTAACCAGTGCCGCAGATGGAGGCGAAGGATTAGAATTAGCATTAGAACAATCATTTGATTTCATCATTTTAGATGTGATGCTTCCAACGATGGATGGCATGGAGATCACTCAGCGGCTGCGTCAAGAAAAAAATGAAACACCGATTTTGATGCTGACGGCTAAAGATGATCAGGTGGATCGAATCATTGGTCTGGAGATAGGTGCTGATGACTATTTGACCAAACCATTTAGTCCACGTGAAGTATTAGCCCGTATGAAAGCCATATTCAGACGGATCGAACCTCGTAAGCAATCAAAAGATGAAGCTGAGCCTGAATATCTATCGATTGGACAAATCACTGCTGATTTGACCAATTATCAAGTCACCGTAGACGATCATCTGATTGAACTCACACCGAAAGAATTTGAATTACTCGTTTATTTCATGAAACGAAAAGACCGTGTGATCGATCGCGACACATTGCTAGACCGCATTTGGAATTTTGACTTCGCAGGACAAAGCCGTATCGTAGATGTACACGTTAGTCATTTGCGAGAAAAAATCGAGCGAGATCCAAAACATCCAAAGTACTTGGTGACTGTTAGAGGATTTGGCTATAAGTTTCAGGAACCAAAACGATGAAATGGAAAAAAATTTATGAGCGTCTCTTCTTTCTTATTCTTTTAATTAGTTTGTTTTTTGGTGGTTGGCAATTGATCTCCCATTATTTCCAACAACAGATCGTCGAACAGCAAGAAAGCTACCTGACAAAAAAAGCACAACTACTGATCCGGCAATTAGATGTCGAAAACCTCCAAACAGCGCAAAACAAAACTGCTTTGGAAGAATTCGTCCATCAGTCGAACGAACGGATCACTTTAATGGATGCTACTGGAAAAATCTTATTTGACACAAACAATGAAACATTGAATGAACGGCGAAGTTCTCGGCCAGAAATAAAAGCTGTATTGAATGGTGGGAACCTAGGTAGCGCTTTGCGCAAAAGTACTACTTTGAATGAGGATCTTTTATACGTCGCATTACCAGTCAAAAAAGGAGGCCAGTTAGAAGCCATTTTACGTATCGCAGAACCGACAAGCGGATTTTTACCGAGAACGGAGAGCTTTCGCCGTTGGGTCTTTTTCTTCTTTCTGTCTTTCTTCCTTGTTCTTGCAGGAATGATTTATTACCTGATCTACCAAAAAAATCAGCCTTTGAAAACTGTCCTGCCTGTTCTTAGAAAAATGGTACAAAATCCAAACCAAGCAGAAGTAATCATGCAGACACCTGACCAATGGGAGGAATTGTATCAAACAATCAATGAGCTGAGCGAACAAATGAGTAAGATGTATCGAGCGTATACTACAACAGAAGAACAATTGTACACATTATTAAATGAACTGATGATAGGCGTATTCCTGATTGATGATGCTGATTCTCGTTTACTACTGCTTAATCCAAAGATGCAGTTGCATTTAAACGTGACAAGCTATGAACCTGAACAACGATACACAGAAGTCATCCAAGAGCCAAAACTCATTCAGCTGATTCACCAAGTGACTCCTGAGCATCCGCTGATCCATCAGGAGATCACCATCGCTGAAGGACGACAGACATTAGACTTGAGTTTGCGCTACTTTACTAATTCAGAAGGTACCGGACAGATTCTAGGGGTGGCGTATGACTTAACGAAAGTGCGACGTTTAGAAAAGCTACAAAAGGATTTCGTGGGCAACGTCTCCCACGAATTAAAAACTCCTGTGACTTCACTGATTGGTTTTACCGAGACTTTACTGGATGGTGCAAAAGATGACCCACAAACTCTGACTTCTTTTCTTGAGATCATGCAAAAAGATGCGATTCGGTTAGATAAATTGATTCGGGAAATCATCCAGCTGTCAAAAGACGGTGAAAATTCTTACGAGATCCAGACGATTTATACAGAACCTTATTTCCAGCAAATCGTTCAAAATTATCAGCCAATCATCGAAAAGAAACGGTTGACGATTCGATTGATTGGAAAGAACGAACCATTTACTACTAAAACAGATATCCTTTATCCAATCCTCAAAAATCTGATTGAAAATGCTGTCCAATACTCAAAAAACGACAGCGAGATCATTATCCGTTATCAGGCAACAGATGAATTATCGTTTTCTGTCCAAGATTTTGGTATAGGTATCGACATTGAGGATCAGGAACGGATCTTTGAGCGTTTTTACCGCGTAGACAAGGCACGAAGCCGACATTCAGGCGGGACCGGACTAGGGTTAGCGATTGTAAAAGACTACGTGCAACTCCTTCATGGTACAATTACTGTAGACAGTCATCTTGGAACAGGTTCGACTTTCACCGTTACCATTCCGAAAAGCAATTAAATAAGGCCTGCTTGCAGCAATGTTTAGATGTCTAACGATCATCTACTACGCTGAAAAGCAGGCTTTTTATTAGCTAAAAACGCTGAGCCACATGTTATAGATCTTTGTCATGATGTGTAGCTGTCTTTTCTGACATCTTTACAATCAGCTCCTGGTTCATTTTCTGATAAGCATCTATAGCATAATCAGCAAAACTTTGTGTTTTTTGATTCAAATAATCCGTTAATTTTTCGGGATGATTTACTATTAATTCTCTTGCTTGTTGGTCTGTACTTGCTAACTCTTTCGATAGATGGTCTCGAACTTTTTGGCGAGTTGGTAAAGTAATATTTTTCTTAAAATCACTATAGTATGGCTTCGTCAAGATGTTCGTCAACCGATATGTCCAGTAAGCGGAAATATCATCTGGCATATCTGTTCCTTTTTGATAAGCTTCGGGTGTCTCGCTTATATTGCTATAAAATGGTATATAATTGCTTGTATCAGGAATCCCCAACGCTAACCAATGGATACCACTGATTTCTTCTGGTACATTGTTTCTTATCTGTAGAATATGAGATTCCATCGTATTCGGCACAGAGATTGGACGATACTTATCTGGCTTTGTCCCTTCGATGGTATCATATTCAGTACCATTAAAGTGTAATGTCATGATATAAGCTGTTTCTGCAATTGAAATAGGTTTATCTGGTTTGACAAACATCTCAAATGAACGATCTGTTATTTTTTGTTTCTTTGAAGGTGTCAGTTTTCTCTGTGCATCCCATATCCTAGGAAGATTGTATTTTTCATCCTTTGACTTATCTGCAAATATGTCTCTTAAAGAAATATCCCGTTTCGTATTTATCAGTTGATTCTTTTCTAAAAAAGATTCTAAATCTGCTGAACAAAGATAAGAATCTTTGTCCTTCAAATCAAATGAATCAATTGACAACATATTAGGAATAACTGCATAACAGTCATCTGGAACTTTGACAGCTGCCCACTGATGACCACTAAGTATCTCCATATACCAGATTTCATTTTTATCAGAGAAAATCACACCATTTGTCTCCGCAGCTCCTTGCTTAGCAACGATTTTTCCTAATCGTTCTACCCCTGCTCTTGCTGAATCAATATAAGGAAGGGTCACGGTCAACATAGAGTCTTCTGCGATACCATGCGCGGTATATGGATCTTTTTTCAATATCTCTTCCTTTGTCGTAGCTGATTCAGTAGCGCTCATTGCAACGTTCTTGCTATTGATACCATCTTCTTCAAATAATCCTTCTGACGTATCCCATTCTGGGGTCGCTGTGTACTTCAGCTGTTCTTTCGGAAGATCAAGGGTAAATCCATTCCCTTTTGATACAAAATGTGAAGGATTCGTATTTTCTTTTCTGACAACAAAGTATTTTGACCAAGCCGTGTTCAGATCTTCATTTCTAGCAATCATCGTTGAACCATCTACTGAAGCATTTTTTCCTACTAAAATCGTCGTACAAGCATCAATAGAAACTGATAAGAAAATCCCATACAGTACACCTAAAAATAAACTAAATTGAAGCAATCTTCTATTTTTCATTTGAAGCATCCCTCCCACTTTTGTAAAAACGCTTTCAAAATGATTATAGGACACCTGAAGTAAAGATTTAATTGGTTTTCTATAAGTTCTAGATAAAAATTTGCTTTGTTTTTTATACAGAAAGAAGCTTAGAAAATACAATTTTTTAGTTAATGTATTTTTAAGCTTCTTTTATCTTATTAGTCATTTATTTCTTTTGAATACTCGAAGGAACCGAGGCAATTTATTTATTATCTCCGGCTCTTTTTCATTTTTACGTTCAAACAAATATTCTACCAATGTAGTCAAATGCCTAAAAATCGAATCTGCCGAGAAAAATAAAATACTCAACAACAAAAGCGATACAGCTGAGATACCGGTGATTGAAAACAGTTTATGCAAAAAAACGACCGAAAAAAAGATACCGCTAGCACAGAAAAGAATGATCTGACTTCTGAATTTATTCAGCGGTGAACAGATTTTATAGAGAACAAGAAATCCTACTGCAATCAAAAGCATAGTAGATGCTGTAGAAACATCTGTTTTATTTAGATCCAAAGTCACCCCGCAGATCACCAACGCACCGACTACGATCATATCTGTCAGTCCACCTGGCACAGCCTTTTCCATCACATTCATGATGAACTTCCCTCTGATTCGCTTTTTGTTTTCTTCTAGAGCAAGCAAGAAAGATGGAAGTCCAATCGTAAACAAACTAATCAATGTGATCTGTGATGGTTCTAAAGGATAGGTCAAAGCAAAGATGACTGAAAACAGCGAAAGCAAAAAGGAGAAAATATTCTTCACTAAAAACAAGCTGGCTGATCGCTCAATATTGTTCACGACGCGCCGTCCTTCTGCAACAACTTCCGGCATGCGTGAAAAGTCAGAATCAAGCAAGACCACTTGTGAGGCCTGCATGGCGGCTTCATTGCCAGAAGCCATCGCTATACTGCAGTCTGCTTCTTTCATGGCTAGAATGTCATTCACGCCATCACCTGTCATAGCTACTGTATTGTTACGCTTTAGCAATTGAACGAAGATTTTCTTTTGTTCTGGCTTGACGCGTCCAAAAACTGTATATTTTTCGACAGCTGCTTCATATTCTTCTTCTGATAATTTAGACGCATCAACGTACTGATCAGCATGTGAAATCCCTGCTTGGACAGCTACATTAGATACGGTGAGCGGATTATCTCCAGAAATCACTTTGATGGCTACTTGCTGTTTTTTGAAGTAATTGAATGTGGCTTTTGCTTCTTTTCTGATAGGATTAGCGATCAGGATATACCCTAATGGTGTGACTGCCTCCGTTAATACTGGTTCTTCAAGAATCCCATCGTACACACCAAAGACCAACACGCGATAGCCTTTTTCAGCGAAAGAAACAAACTCTTCCGCATATTCCGGCAACTGATCTCGCAAAACCATTTCGGGTGCTCCTAAAACATATACCTTGTCTCCCAACGCTACACTGCTGAATTTTTGGACAGAAGAAAAAGGAATGACTTGGTGATAGGATTGATCAGTGGTTTTTGTAAAGTATTCTTTGACGGCTTCCATTGTTGCATTGTCTCCCGCCATCGCTTTTGCATAGTCAGCAATGCGCTCTTCCAGTTGATCTGATTGGCTGATTATTTTTTGTTTTTTAGAGACAATCACTTTTTGGACAGACATTTTGTTTTCTGTGATCGTTCCTGTTTTATCTACACAAAGGACATTTACTCTTGCCAATGTCTCAATGCTTTTCATATTGTGTAAAAGAACTCTTTGCTTTGCTAGTTTAGTCGCACTTAATGCTAATGCAATCGTCGTTAACAAGTACAGTCCTTCAGGTATCATACCAATCAATGCTGCTTCCATTGCGACGACACTTTCTTTCATCGTGTTTCCATTAAAAAAGTAACTTTGAGAAAAAAGCAGAATACCGATAGGAATAATGATGATCCCAATCCATTTGATCAATTGATTAAGAGAAGCAATCATCTCCGACTGTTCTCCTTCTCCCATTGTCTTGGCTTTGACTGTCAATTGGGAAATATACGAATCTGCTCCGACTTTGTCTAATCGGGCGTAAGCTTTTCCGGAAACAACGAAACTGCCGGACATCAATGGATCACCTATTTCTTTGGTTATCTCATCTGCTTCACCTGTTAATAAAGCCTCGTTGACTTGCAGTTTTCCTTCCACGACCTCTGCATCTGCTGGAATCTGATGTCCAGTCTCTAGAATAACAATGTCATCTAATACAAGGTTTTCTATATCTACTGTTTGCTCTATCCCCTCTCTTATGACATTGACTTTTGCTGTATTCAATACATTCAATTCATCCAAGACTTTTTTGGATCGAATTTCCTGAAAAATAGCGATTCCTGTATTGGCTATGATAACTGGTAAAAAGGTCAAGTTTTTATAAGATTCTACTAGGCAAAGCAAAATGGCTAAGATAAGAAAGATCAAATTGAAATACGTAAAAATATTTTCCAATATAATTTGTTGGTTTGTTTTGAATGTGGGATCGACTGAATCGTTTGCTGCACCTTTTTCTATTCGTTCCTTGACTTGTTCTGCTGTCAATCCTTCTTTGTACGAGGGAAAAAGACGGATAACTTTGTCAGATGATTTTTGTGTTCTTTTCTTTTTTTTACTTCGATTTGTCCATTTATTCTTCATGTGGCTACCTCGATCAATTTCGTTTTCTGGATATTTAAAAACTTCTCCTATCCAGTATAGAACAGATATGAAAAGTGTTCCTCTTATTAAGCTTGCATACACCTTTCATTCCTGTCATATAGCAAAAAAAGAGCGACGACATAGAACTGTCGTCGCTCTTTTTCTCAATTATAGGAAAAATCTATATGCGGGGAAACATAGTTGATTTTTCCTTGATAGTCACGATAACTGTAGCATATTTATCTGCTAGTTATTTGATATTTCCTTCGTGGTCACGTTCTACTTTCATCATTGTGATTGGTAAATAGCCCAATTCTTTGACAGGTCCTTCTTGGATTTCTTCTGTCATCATGTAGTCTAAGAATTTTTGGACTTCAGGGAAAGGTTTTCCGTTCGTGTACATATGTTCATAGGACCAGATTTTCCAGCTGTTATCTGCTACATTCTCTTCTTTTGGTTCTACACCGTCGATACTTAGTGCTTGTGTGGAATCATCGAGATATGAGAAGGCTAAATAGCTGATTGCTCCTGGTGTTTGACTTACAAGCTGCCGAACAGTTCCTGATGAGTCTTGTTCTTGGGACTGTATAGGTGTGGCACCATCTAATCCCCATTTTTCAAATGTCGCACGGGTACCGCTGCCGTTTGCACGGTTCACAACGTTGATCTTTTGATCTTTCCCGCCAACTTCATTCCAATTAGTGATTTTTCCTGTAAAGATATTAATCAATTCCTGTTTTGTGATATCTTTGACACCTGTATCTTTGTTGACGATGGGTGCCATCCCAACTACTGCTACTTTATGATCCACTAGTTTAGAAGCATCGATCCCGTCTCTTTCTTCTGCAAATACATCAGAGTTTCCGATAGTAACTGCTCCAGCTTCGACTTGGCTCAAACCAGTTCCGCTTCCTCCTCCTTGTACAGAGATTTGATAATTCGGATTTTCTTGTACAAAGCTTTCTTGCGCTGCATCGACCAAAGGCTGCAATGCTGTCGAACCTACCGCAACGATTTTTACTTGTTCATTTGAGTCACTTGAATTATTTTGTGTGGCAGAGCCATCTGTATTTCCTGATCCTGAGCCGCATCCGGCTAAAAGAATTCCCATCATACCTAGAGTAAACAATACTTTTTTCATTTTATTGCTCCTTTCTTATTTACAACTAAAGTTTATCAGTCGACTGTAAATCCCTCGTATGGTTGCTGTAAAAATATAGTTAAGTTATGTAAAAATCATGTAAACGTTTTTCGGATTCTTTACACGAGAATAAAAAAGCATATGAGAAACAGGCGTTTTCCGCCGCTCATATGCTTGTTACCGATGATCCACCATCAACGGTTATTTTTTATAGATACAGATCGTTCACTTTTTATCCGGATCTCTGTCCAGAAGTAAAAGAATGTCGCAAGAATAAATGAGACAATGACTAAATAGAAACACGGTTTAATGGTCAAGAAATACATGGAGGGATATGCTGAATCCTTCAGTCCGCTCTCGCTCAAACCATTAGGACCGATGATCATGCGAGGCAACAAGGAAAACATAGATGTGAATATGAGTAAACAAGAAAAATAAAGCAGCTGCCAATTATAATGATTGATCAGAGATTTTGGCAGTAATAGACCTACACTTATCACTAAGTAAAAAACAGTCAAAGCTGGAAAATTTCTAGAAACCACAAATCCACTTCCTTGGATCAGCCCTAATATCTCGGCACCTTGCACAACAGCATTTACCCATGTAAAAGGTAGCAAAACGATAGGAAAAAACCAAAAAAATAAATAAAGCCGATCGATTACTGCTTTTCTTCTCATCAATGTTCCCCCAAACCAATTTTTCTTTCATCATACTATACAATTTTCTATCTAAAAAAATTAGGGGGAAAAACTTTTTTTTTAGAGATAATGGCATGAGAGTTTATTCATTTAATCTAGAAATAATGAAAAAGTAATTGATTATTATATGATTCAATTTACAATAAAACTAACAAAATAATAACACTTGTTAGGTGGTGACAAAATATGATAAAAACGTGTTGGAAGAATCTTCCATTGCTTTTATCTTTTGTTCCTTATGTGCATTTCGCTTTACTGCTTGATTTCCATTATCATTCCGTAAGCGGATTCATCACGTTGATATTTTTATCTCTTTTTGCTGGGTATTATTTCCAAAAAAGCAGGCGTATTTTATCTTTATTTATCGCCAATATTATATCTACTGTCACTTCCTATTTATTTTGCGTCAATTTTGCTGAATGGCGGTACTTTTATCATCCTTTAAAACCGACCCAACTGATTTTGATTCTAGCTGGCATTTACTTAGTTCCACAAATCCTTGGATCGTTATGGGCGGTAGCCTTATCTTATAAAAAAGCACGGCATCCCTAAAAAAACAAACCCTATATGTACAAAGAGAAGCTGTTTTTCTTCTTTTTGTACATATAGGGTTTTCTTATAATTCATGTAGAAAAATTTTTTTGATAATGATCTTATCCATCAATTGGGACTGACTGTTTTGCTCCCCTATGATTTCAGCGATGATGGTCCGATTTTGCGGTTTTCTTCTTAGCTGGTAATTGATTTTCCCGGTTTTCATCAATTCGCTGAGCATATCCACGACCCCGCCAAATCCGGTTTTTTTCGTAATAAAACCAAGTGCGACCATTCGTTCATCTAGATTTTTTGCTGTAATCGTCACACCCGTAATAAGCGAGTGCTGTAATGTTTGAGCCAACTCTTCCATCCCTTCAGCATTGGATACGACGGAAGCTGTTTTATTGACAGATTCTTCATGTATTTCTTTTTCCTTTGGTTCTTTCAGTTCCTCTTTCACTGTTTGACGAAGGACATCTAGTTCTTGCAAGAGCGTTTCGTATTGTTCTTGGGTCAGCATCACACCAGCTACTTTTTCCCGATTAAATATATATACGCCAGTTCCCGCGTCTCGCGCTTGAGCAAATACATCCATCGGCGATCGTTTCACTTCTGTGATCGAAGATGTGGGAACTTCTAATTTCTTTAATTCCAATGGATTTCCTCCTTTACTAATCGCTTTTTATTATAGCATAGACTGACTTGTTTTGATCTGTTTTCCAAAGGTTTTATCGGTTTTTCCCTAACCAGTAATTGATATCCGTAAGTAGTCTTTCAATACCAAATGAAGGATGGTACAGATACGTTTTTTGATCTTCATTATGGTCTAATGGAAAAAAATGATCCGTAATCACTAGATCTGCATAACGAGGTGGCTTATTTCGAGTGCAAACATGGATCGAGATCCGTTTTCGATGTCTTAGGGTTTTGTTCAGTACCCCGGCAAGTCTTCTTGCTTCCTGATGTTCATAACGAAAAAAAAAGACGATTTTCACTTCAGGAGGATGGACATCTAAATACCCCCGTTCTTGGAGTGTCTTAAGTAAAAGCATTCCCCATTCAACTGCGGGGTGTGCAAGTGCTTGTTGGATTGCTAGACGAAATTGATAGAGTTTATCTTTGGAATTAGGAAACTTTTCTAATGTTTCCTGATAATAACGAACTTCTTTTTCCACCAGTCGGTCATGGATACCAATCACATAACGAAGCCATTCTTGGTAAAGTACTTTTGTCAGTTTTGACTTATTTCCACTTTCAAACTCACTATTCAGCCAAAACAGCGAGTCAAGCTTCTCAGTTACGATCGTCAATTTCCGATAGTCTTGTGTCTCTTCTATCCGTTCCCACCGTTTTTCAGTAATCTGATTACAGCTCAAGCGCAAAATCGCTAGATAATTTTTTTCTTTTATTGGCAAAATCTGCTCTTCTCTAAAAAGCAATTCTGGAAACAACTCAAAGAAAAGGGTTCGACTGTCTCCTAAAATCTCGATTTCTGCCGGATCCTTTCGTTGCTTCAATAATTGGATGAATGTCTCTGAAAAGGATTGCTCTCCATCGTCTGCAAAAAAATGGGGGAAATCTTTCAAAAAACAAAATAGCAGGTACCGTATTTTTCTTTCTGAACCAAAGATCTGCGCTTTTTTATAAGAAAACGAAAGGTGATACTCACCAAACCATTTTCTCAACCGCTCTTGTGTCGAACGATCATACTCCTGTTCATAAGGTTCATTCAACAGCAGATTTTTCAGTAGACAAAAAGGTGGTGATTGGATCAGAAAAACAAAAAGGAGGTAAGGTTCGCTATATCCTTGATCATAAACTAACTGAACGGTTTTCTTATGAAGAATCAGTTGGATTGGACAGTCGCTTTCTGCCAAACGTTTTAGATGCCGATCAACTGTTTTGACATCGATTTTCAGTTCTTCAGCTAAATCCGTTTTTCGCCAGATCAGATCTTTCATTAGGTTGATTAGTGAAAATAAATTCTGTGCATTTTTTGATAATAGTTTTTGCCATCTCATTGATCATCTCTCACCTAGTTTCTAAACATATTGTTTGATCAGAAAGGGCTCTTTTCTAAAAAGATAAAAAGTCCCTTTCCATTTACTTAATTACGCAAATTTCTCTCATTATTTTTTATTTTACTTAATTTAATTGTATTCTCATTTTAAAACGAATGTACTTTAAAAAAACATAATAAAATCACTTTGCTTGTAGGATGTATCCCCTTCCATTACAATTAAAATAAATAGTGATTTCATGAGAAGGTGATGTGAAAATGGAAGCTAAAATCGAAGAATCCAAACAAAAAATCGATCAGTTGATACAAGAATTAGAAAAAGCGGTCATCGGTAAACGTTCCACTATCCAATTGATGATTGTTGCCCTGCTAGCAGGTGGTCATGTCTTGTTCGAAGATATTCCCGGTGTAGGTAAAACATTACTAGTCAAAGCACTAGCAAAGGCTGTGCAAGGAACCTTTAGCAGAGTCCAATGCACACCCGATCTTCTTCCTAATGATATTTTAGGCTTTTCTGTCTATAACTCACAATCAAAAGAGTTTGAATTTCGTCCGGGGCCAATCTTTACAACGATCTTGTTAGCAGATGAAATCAATCGTACGACTCCTCGCACTCAGTCAGCACTTTTAGAAGCAATGGCAGAGAATCATGCAACGATCGACAACAATACATACCCCCTAGACAATCATTTTTTTGTCTTAGCTACACAAAATCCAATCGAGTATGAAGGAACATATCCTTTGCCGGAAGCACAGCTCGATCGTTTTTTATTCCGACTACAAATTGGTTATCCTTCTTTTGACGACGAACTTCTGCTACTTTTGGATAAATTTGAAAAAGTGTTGGATAATTTGAAGGTCGTCTTGAACAGTCATGAAATAGAAGAAATAAAAACAAGTGTGGCGAATGTCTTTGTCAGTCCAGAAGTGGCATCTTATGCCTTGCAGTTAGTATCCGCAACAAGAACCCACTCTGCTATCCAGCTTGGCATCAGTCCACGAGGAAGCCTTGCCTTTATTCAGGCAGCAAAAGCCTATGCGTTGATCCATGGGAGAAATTACGTCACGCCCAAAGATTTGCAGGAGTTAGTTCCTTTCGTTTTTTCCCATCGCCTGATTTTTTACGATCGTTCATTGAAGGAAGACGAAAAGACACAAATGATCCATGCCCTTGTTGCACAAATCCCAATTCCCGTGAGGTAGATAATGGAAAAAGCCAAAGATTATTTCATTAATTTTGTGTTATTTCTGATATATTTCGTCATTGTCTTTTTTGCTCTTGTATTCAACAATTCTTTAGGGTGGTTCTTATTGGCCTTTTTTACTCTTTATGTATCATGGAGTGTGTTTTCATTAAGCACCTTTCTAAAGAAACTTTCTGTTACTTGCACAGTCCAGCCAGTCGTTTATCGTAAAAAAAGTATACAGGTTAGTTTTTCTATAGCCAAAAAGAGAGCTTTTTCTTTCCCTCTCCCTCGTTTACAGATCGTCTTTCCAGAGATCTTTGCAGAAAAAAAACAAGAAATATTGATCCTTACAAATAAACCGCAAGAAGTCCAAGTACTTTGGCAACCAAAAGAGAGAGGGTTCCATGAAGCATTAACCGTCATTTTTACAGCCTATGATAGTCTAGGACTTTTTAGAAAAAGGACAAGAAGAGAGCTTTCTTTTCCTGTGACTGTTCTTCCAGCTTTTCATAAGTCTCAAGCAGAAGCATTGCAAAGAGTTCTGGAAAAAAAACAACAGCTGAACGCGTATCAAAAAGGTCTTGATTTTCGAGAACATCGCTCTTATCGCCCCGGCGATTCTTTTAACCGAATCGATTGGAAATTGTCTGCTCATAGTCAAGAATGGTTATACCGCGAATACGAGTATCAAGAAGAAGAATATTCTCCGCTTCTTTGCTTTTGGGGTTCACCTAGCTTGAAATTTGACCATCTGCTAGATTTGTATTTTTCTTTATGGCATCTGAGAAAAGAAAAGCAGCCGGAACTTCTGATATTAGGCGACCGTACCTTTCATGGCAAAGATCCTGGATATACCTATTTTGCTTCTTTGAACGCTGGAGATGAGAAAACTTTTTTGGCACACTTGAAAAAACAGGCAAAAAAACAAATCGTCCTCTTTATTCCTGCGCATTCTCCTGAAGTCTCAGAAGCTGTCGAAACATTGTCGAAAGATCGAACAGTCTATCTTGTTTATTTCGCAGAAAAACAAATCATGATCCAAGAAAAAGACAAGGTATGTTCACTGCCAGGAGGTGAATGGATTGACGATTAAATGGGAAAAATACCTGCGCGGCGTTTACTCCTTTATGATACTAAGTGTAGGTGCTCCGATATTTGTAGCAGCTAATCAATTGCAAAACAGCTCCCCTCTTATCCTAACTATTGGTATCCTATGTCTTATTGTCTGCTGTATTTCTAAAAAATGGGTACGATTGCTGCTTTCTTTGCCAGTAATGATTGGCTGTTTGTTTGCCTATTTTCTTTCAAAGACATTTTCTTTATTATGGGTCATACAGTTTTTTTCGTCAGTTACAGAGGAATTCTTCCATCTATCCCAAGGTAAACTTCATTATTTACCAGAAAAGACAGCTTTTTTTCTCATATTGTTGTTGATCTATTTATTTATTACTTTGACCGTGGATTACGACTATTGGTATGCACCCTTTCTTGCGTTGATGGCTTACTTCATGATGCTTACCGTTTTTCGGGAAAAAGAACTATTGTACGAAATGATTGCGGTAGTAGCTGTTTTATGCGTACATTTGGCAGCAAGGCAATTTTTCGCCATCCGATTGTTGTCGGGAAACGCTCGATTCCAGTCGTTTACTACGATCCTGCTTATTTGTTTGTTCACTTTCAGCGCCATCTTGCCTTTATATCTCCCAAAAGTACACCAATCTCTTGAGGAAACGAGTGAACCGATCCGAGAATATCTTAATGATGAAGGGCTTTATGATACACTCCATGAGTACCAATTAACCGGAAGTGCCAGAACGGGTTTCAGTGAAAATGATGAACAACTTGGTGGTCCATTGTATGATAATGGTGAAGTTGTTTTTACAGCGAACCAGAAAGTAAACGGCTATTGGAAGATAGAAAATAAGAATCATTACACCGGTTCTGGATGGGTAGAAGATCCGGATGCACCCATCCAACCAATCAATCCAAGAATTTCCTGTTGATATCACAAGCTACCAAACAGTTATGGAAGAAAAAGAAAACATTACATTGACGCTAAAAAACCAAGCTTTCTTACCTTATCCTTATGGAAATACTACCTTGACTGATTTTTCATTAGCCAGTGGACAAACGCTTTACTATTTGCCTGAAAGCCAACGATTCATCCCTGTCCCAAATGAATCGACGCGATTGGCGTCCTTACAAACAGAAAGATTAGCTTTTACGAGAGAAGAATTAAAAAGCAGTCAGTTAGAGGCCGATGATTTAGAAAATCAACAGACAAATCTTCAGTTGCCGAAAGGGTTGCCTCAACGCATTGAGGACTTGGCGATCGAATTGACCAAAAATGAAGCAACTTTAATTCGTAAAGTCGAAGCTGTCGAACAGTATTTGAAAACAAGCGGGAATTTTCGCTATTCCAAAACGGATACCGGACATACGCCTAAAGAACGCGATTATGTAGATTATTTCCTCTTCGATTCAAAAGTCGGCTATTGTGACAACTTTTCAACTTCTATGGTCGTCCTTCTTCGCACACTAGGCATCCCTGCTCGGTGGACAAAAGGTTTTACGGATGGGATTAGAACAGGTACAGATGAGCAAGGAAATGAGGAATACAGCATTCTCAATAGTCATGCTCATTCTTGGCCAGAGGTGTACTTTCCTGGGTTTGGCTGGCTTCCATTTGAACCAACCCCTTCATTTGCCAATCCAACTGTTTCACAACCAGCCGCTGAAACAACAGAAACCGTCCAATCTGCTGAAGAACAACCAAAAGAAAGCGAAAATATAGCAGAAACTATTACCAGTGAGAGACCTGCGACTATTTCGTCAGATAACACGACACTCACACCGTCTTATAAAATCGTCTTATTCAGCCTTGGGGTGTGTTTATCCGTCTTGTTGTTCTTTCTATTGTTATTTAGAAAATCTCTGCGCTGGACAAGTTATCTTATCTATCTTCATTTTTTTGCTTCTACTAATGCGGTTGCGTATCAAAAACTTCTTCACCATTTGGAAACACTGGTACCGCGCACCCTCGCAGAATCTTTGCAGGCATACAGCCAACGAATAGAACAAACATTCAATCTAGATCAACGTTTCATTCGATTAACTGCTCAATATGAAGCTGAAATATATGGGCGACAAGCAAATCCGGTAAAATTCGATAAAAAAACCTATTTAGAACTAACGCATATAATAAGAAAAACGGTATACAAAAAGGTTATGACAAAAGGGAGCAGCTTCAAAAAATAAGATAAAATTCCTGGAGAATCTACTTCTGGAATGCCGAGAACCAGCTGATTGAGCATCGATTATTCGTAAAAAAAGAGCGTGGGGCAAAAGTAAAGAACACTTTTGTCTCACGCTCT
>NZ_KV833925.1:0-5523 GCF_001837725.1 Enterococcus sp. HMSC072F02 | reverse complement strand
TCTAGGAAAAAATTAACTAGCACCACGGGTTATATACTATAAATCAAGGAGGAATTTGATTATGGCAAAATCAGTTGCAGTTTTGGTGACTAATCTAGTCGAAGACGTTGAATATACTGAACCTGTAGAGGCTCTTAAGTCTGCAGGACACAAAGTGACAACGATCAGTTTTGAAAAAGGCACTGTTGAAGGTAAGCATGGTACTCAGATTAACATTGATAAATCCATTGATGAAGTGAGTCCTCAAGACTTTGATGCATTGTTCATCCCAGGAGGATTTTCACCAGATCAATTACGTGCAGACCAACGGTTTGTCGAATTTACTAAGTTCTTTTTAGCAACTAATAAGTTAACAGCAAGTATTTGCCACGGGCCACAATTAATGATTCAAACCGGGTTAGTGCAAGGTCGTACAATGACAGCATATTTAACTGTACAAACTGATTTGTATTATGCCGGTGCACGCATTGAAGACAAAGCTGTTGTGATCGATGGTAATCTAATTACCAGTCGCGAACCAAAGGATATCCCAGCATTTAATGATGCCTTCCTATCAGCTTTATAATGTTGATATTGATAAGCATTCAAACCTATAGCTTGATGAGTTTACCTCTTTTAAAATAAATTTTTAAACTGTTACCGTTAAAGTAACTTATTCCTCGTGTTAGTAACACGGGGGATTTTTATATAGACGTTTTTAAACCCTCATTGCGCAATTAAACTGAACTTATATTTCTAAAATACACTAATTAATAAAAGCCTAGTTACTGACCAATTTTTGGTTAGTGACTAGCCTTTTATTTTATTCATAAGGTAGATTGCAAATTTAATCCGAATTTTTGGACAAATTTGTCAGCATAACCTGATACGGCGTTTGCCAGTCGAGTATTTTAAGCGGTCGCTGGTTAATTTGGAGTAACATCGTCGTTAAATATTGAGCACTAATGTGCTCAAAATAAGTCCCCTTAGGATAAAAATAGCGTAAATTCCGATTAAAGCGTTCATTACTGCCGCGCTCAGATGGCGTATAAGCATGGCAGTAATAGGTCTTAATACCGTATTGTGCTTCAAGTGATACTAGACCGCTAAACTCAGTGCCACGGTCCACCGTAAAACTATGCACCGGGCCATTAAAAGTTGCTAGAAACTTATTTAGGGCTTCATTAACAGTTACTGCTGTCCGGTTTTTTAATCGGTAGGCCCAAAGGAAACGTAATTTGCGATCGATTAAGGTTAATAAAACTGCCTTACTATGCCCACGGGGGCCAACAATTGTATCTAATTCAAAATCACCGATGCGATTACGTCGATTAACCACGATGGGTCGCTGTTCAATTGACCGTCCTAATGATTGATTATATTTAGAACGGTGGTCAAGGTTACGCCGTTGGCGCACGCCATGTTCAGGCAAATCATTTAAAGAAAACTCAATTTTCCCTTGATTTAACCAATTATAAATTGATTTAGTCGCTAGTTTAAATTCGTGAGCAATCATTCCTGGTGACCAGCTTAGAGGTAAATGGTTGAGAATTTTTTGCTTTAACTCATCGCTCAGCTTAGTTTTCCGACCACATCGTGATCGCTTGTATTCGGCATCTGTTTGTGCTAATTCAGCCTGATATGGTTGACATCGAGATAATTCATAAGAAATTGTTGACGGTGATCGGTTCAGCCGAACGCCCATTTGGATATTGGACAGCCCTAGTTCACAAAAGGTTTCGATTTTAATTCGTTCGGAATAGGTTATACTAGACAAAAGATCAGCTCCTAAAAGATGGGTTTAAAGTGCTCCATAACTGTTAGATTTCTTGTCTAACAATTATGGAGCACTTTAGGTTCCCTGTGCTTTTTTATTTGTTCAAAAACAGCAACCGTAATTTGTTTTTTCCCAGTACTATAGCTAACTTAAATGTACTTTTCATTAGCCAACGTTAAAATTCGTCTTATACTAAAATTTAATTGTTTAAACGTGATAATAAATGTGATATTATTATTATATGCCAACAATGGTTGTGAACAACGTTTAAATTGTTCGTATACTACCGAAAATGGAGGAATTGGTGTTGAAAACAAATCGCTATGTTGTTGCGTTTGCAGGTGTCATGTTTCATTTAATGATTGGTTCCGTTTATGCTTGGAGTGTTTTTACTAATCCAATTGCAAAACAAAATGGTTGGGCAGAATCCTCAGTCGCTCTTGCATTTAGTATCGCTATTTTCTTCTTGGGAATGTCAGCCGCCTTTATGGGCAAAGTCGTTGAAAAAATAGGCCCTAGACTAACGGGAACTATTGCTAGCTTTCTTTACGGAACTGGAACCATTATGACTGGTTGGGCTATCCATCAAAATTCAATTTGGCTATTATATCTCTCATATGGTGTCATAGGCGGCTTAGGACTGGGAGCAGGATACGTTACCCCTGTATCAACAATTATTAAATGGTTTCCAGACAAACGCGGTTTAGCAACGGGGTTAGCTATTATGGGATTTGGTTTTGCAGCAATGCTGACTGGTCCTGTTGCTCAACAGCTAATGGCTAGTGTTGGTCTTGAACAAACATTCTATCTCTTAGGAACATTTTATTTTGTTATTATGCTGCTCGCTGCACAGTTTATTGTTCGTCCAAATCTGGCACTATCAAGCACTACTGAAAATAGCATTTCTCAAAAAAAGGGAACACGTCTAACCCGAGGACCGGAGCTAACAGCTAACCAAGCCCTCAAAACTAGATCCTTCACTTTTCTTTGGATAATGTTCTTTATCAATATTACATGCGGGATCGGCCTTGTCTCAGCTGCATCCCCCATGGCTCAAAGTATGACCGGCATGTCTGTCCAAACAGCCGCAATTATGGTTGGAATCATAGGCCTTTTCAATGGCTTTGGACGTTTGATATGGGCAACTTTGTCTGATTATATCGGGCGCCCTGCTACTTTTAGTGCCATTTTTATTCTCGATATTGTAATGCTTTCAGCCATGCTCATCTTCAAATTACCGCTCCTATTTGTTATTGCATTATGCTTGTTGATGTCTTGTTATGGAGCAGGCTTTTCTGTCATCCCAGCCTACTTAGGTGATGTCTTTGGTACTAAAGAATTAGGAGCTATTCATGGATATGTACTGACAGCATGGGCTGCTGCCGGAGTTGTTGGACCATTACTATTATCATTAACACATCAACTGTTCCACAATTATACTTTGACATTAGCTGCCTTTATTTTGATTGATCTATTGGCACTGCTAATCTCATTCTGGATACAACGAGATTTCATTAAAGCCAGCAAATTAATAAAAAGCAAATCATAAAAAACTACTTTAAAGCGCATTAAATTATTAAAAACTAAGACAAAATTGAATATTTTTAAACTGCTAAGGCATGTTCCCTGTATTCGCAGGGAGTCATGCCTTTTGTTTTCTGTGATATTCGTCGATTGTTAAATCAATCGACGTAATTCTTTGTGATTTCCTTGAATTCTCCAATATCTTTACACTGTGGAAATCCATTAAGACATTCTGTTTTAAGAAGATGAAAGAAGCTTTCAACTGGCACATTATCAAGACAGTTTCCCTTACGAGACATGCTTTGTATAAATTTTTTTCAGAGAGTTTATCGGTATAGTAATTCAATTGATAATGCCAACCTTGATCTGAATGAATTATTGGTTTTATTCCTTCCGGAATATTTTCTGTGAGTTCATCGAGTGTATCCATAATTAGTTTACTGTTAGGACTATTACTTACTTGAAATGCTAAAACTTCCTTGCTTGCTTCGTCAGTAATAGCTGAAACGTAAGCCCACTTAGTATCGGCTAAGCATACTTGTGTAACATCGGTATGTAATACTTTGAAAGGTACGGTTTCATTAAAATGCTGATGTAGAACGTTACGGCCACTTTTACAATCTACCCTATTAACAAATTATGAAACCTATTTGCCAATCGTTTCGCGTATAATAAACTAGTGAGTAATTTAAAGGTGGGAGAAGGAATGTTTTTATGTTGGAACTGTCATTTGAAAAAGAAGTTGTTAAAACCTTAACGACTGGAAGTAATCAATGGGTGGAACGAAAAGACCTGTATGGTGCGACGCCGAATCAATTATGGGCTAATTTTTGTGACAAATTAAATAACAATAACTATGCTAAATTGCAGGGACACCCTTTAACTGATACCGAATTTAATCAGGTTAAACGGGCGATTGAGGTCCCGACACCTTACGAAGCAGCTAAGTTACTAGCCGCCGAAAATGGCATTGGCAAAGTGGAAGTTGAACGTGATGATGCTAAGCTGGGCACGGTGACGCTCAAGTTATTTTGGAAAGCGGACGTTGCTGGCGGTAAATCTAGTTATGAAGTGGTACGGCAAGCAGTGCGACCACGGTTAGCTGGTACTCAAGATGTCAATCCTGATCGCCGTTTTGACGTAACCCTATTGATTAATGGGTTACCCTTAATTCAATTTGATTAAAAGCCACGGTCGAACTTAACCAGGCTTTTAATCAAATTGAAAAATACGCGTAGGAACTACTTGCGCAACTAAGCCAAGACTCCTATAATGAAAACAGGTACGATATTTTCATACACGTTTTTCGGCAAAGTGATTTTATGCTGAAAAACGGACTTCTCCTAATAGGAGGTTTCATTTTTATGAGAGAATTACATCTTGGCGACAAAACGGTGCCGGCAATCGGGCTTGGTACTTGGCACATGGGCAATTCAACTGCAACCCGCGCAAAGGAAATCAAAGCCATTAAAGCTGGTATTGACGCCGGCGCAACCGTGATCGATACCGCGGAAATGTACGGTAACGGCCGTAGTGAAAGTCTGGTTGGTGAAGCCATTGCCAATATTGACCGGGAAAAATTGTTCCTGATTGATAAGGTACTGCCTTCAAGCGCTTCCGCCGACAGAATGTCCCACAGCTTGGATACCAGCTTAAAGTTACTGGGAACCGATTACGTGGATTTATATCTATATCATTGGCGTGGTGCTGTGCCGTTAAGTGAAACCGTCGAAACGCTTCAGTCCTTGCAACAGCAAGGTAAGATCAAACATTGGGGTGTTTCCAACTTTGACCTCCCCGATATGAAAGAACTGCTTGCCCTCCCAGGCGGTGATCAGGTTGCCGCAAACGAAGATCTCTATAACCTCGGTAGTCGAGGGATCGAATACAGTCTATTACCATGGCAGCGAAAACAGGGGATTCCGCTAATCGCCTACACCCCGGTAGCTGCCGGTGACGAACGCGGTCAGCTAATTAATAATCCGGCCGTTAAAGAAGTCGCCGAGGCCCACCAGGCAACCCCTTGGCAAATTTTATTGGCTTGGGCAATTCGCGATGGCAGTACCTTGGCTATCCCACAATCCGGCGACCCTAAGCATGCAGTTGACAACGTAAAGGCCGCTTCTTTAACCTTAAATGAGGATGATTTGGCAAAAATCGACAAGGCCTTTCCAAAGCCGATGAGTAAGCAACCGTTGGATATTCGATAATATGGTTCTGTTGCAAAGTTTTAAATAAAGAAT
>NZ_KV833924.1:0-3288 GCF_001837725.1 Enterococcus sp. HMSC072F02 | reverse complement strand
TGCCCCTTGTGAGAGTAGGACGTCGCCACGCTGATGTTATTCCGGCATAGCTCAGTTGGTAGTAGCGCATGACTGTTAATCATGATGTCGTAGGTTCGAGTCCTACTGCCGGAGTAAAAGTAGATGTAAGAAATATCAAAAGATATTTCTTACATCTTTTTGTTTTGAGCAGGACTTTAGATAATTTTATTAATATATGCTAGCATGCTTTTGTAAATAAAAGAAAGAGGGCGTTTGAATATGTATCTTAAAATTACAGATCAAGCACAAGAAAGATTACAAAAATATATTGATGAAGGCGCGACAGTTATTTTAGATTTAGATGATGGCGTGGGTGAATATTCTAAAATGGGTGTGTGCTCTTTAGATACTAGTTTCCGTTTACTTCTTCTTGATAAAGAACAAGGAAAAAATGATTATAAACTACAATTAGATAGTGATATTGGGGAAGTTTATATCAAAGATTATTCAAAAATGTACATGGATGAACACATGACCCTTTCTTTAGATCCACGTCTAGGTGTATTTACTCTTGAAAGTCCAAGTGGTTCTTTAGACAGCCATGTACAATTAGTCGATTTACGACCAGAAAAATTCTCTGGCATGAAACAATAATTTTCTCTTCATTGATCCATGATCCATAAAACTAGTCTCAATCGAGCTACATTGAAAAACATGACAACATTCTTAACTTGGTAAATAAAAAAGACGACACATTTTGTCGTCTTTTTTATTGATTAGCTATTTTCGATAAATTATCACATAGCTTGTGCTATTATTTCTGGCTTTTCTCTATTCAATTCATGTTTTCCGTTTTCGATAAACAGGAGACGGCTATTAGTTGAAACTTTATATAACCGTTTTGCTCCAGGCTTATTTGCATAATCTTTTGTACCGCATAAAATCAATTTAGGAAGTCGTGATGTATGAAGCTGTTTTTTGCAATCTAATGTTTTAAGTAAACGAAGTAGGGTAAGGCTTTGCTTTTTAGACAAACCTAATTTTTTAAACATTTTAAAAGGTACGCAGTAAAAATAAACATTCTGGAAAATAAGCAATAAGCGATCAGGAAATTCAAATTGTGGATCAGTTAAATCAATAGAGTACTCGGGGGCACTGAAACATCCATAAAGCAAGTAGCTCCGCTATCGGTTGTCAACAGGGACACTTACTTTAATGTGATTCCATTAATTTGGAGAATAAATGGACTTTCACTCTACTACGATGGTCATCCTGAAAGAATTATCAACCATCGGAAGACCTAACATTTCCTTTTCCAAACCAAATTGATACACAACAAACTCATAACTTCCCGGATCACTTGGCGCTTTGAAAGAAATCTTTCCATTTTGTGGAGTAATTTTATTGGTTTTAGAATCTTTCGATAACCGAATAGGGAAGTTAGAAAGACCATTTAGTTCAATTTGCTTGTTTCCTAATAAGGCAACAAGGACGTATTCCTCCTAATGACACTTCATAATTGCCAACTATCAAGATATCTTCATCCGAACTTTGACTTAATCTTTCAGCTTTTTCGATCAATCTAAGAGTTGCTTGATCAGTACCACCATATTCAGTAGTCGCATTTGCCGTGATACTTAACCCTAAGCTTCCCAATACAATTGTACATAGAACTAATTTTTTAATCATTATGTTCCCTCCTATAAAAAATTTATATTGTTACTAACGTAATTATCTCAGAACATGCCTTTCTTGATAAGAACTCACCAGGTTACATCAATGTAAATCATTGGCTTCGTTAAGGTAACTAGCAGTTGATTTTGGGAGTACATGACTTTTATTAACAAAAATATTTAGAAGGAATTGGATCCAAAGAAGAAGTAAAAGCTCAGGAAAAAATAAGCTCAACTGTACTTGAGCTCGTATTATCAGATAGTATGGACATGAAGGAGCTGACCTATATTAATGAGGAGGAGAGGAAATACATTTAATAGTTGAAGAAATTGAGCGTCTGGGTAGAGTTGGTGCTAGAACTTATCGTTTCTCTAAAGCTTCTTCTGGAAATTGGCCCGTTTCCTATGACGTTCGTGTAAATGGCAGACAGCATATTATATCCACCTCGGATTTAAGTATTTCAGTACCTAGAGGGAATATTATTTCTAGAACTTTAACCCATAATAATAAACGGATGATTTCTAATGGTCAACTAATTGTAAACTAAACAAGAGGTAATGATTATGGAATTAGCAGTGAAATTAAAGTATTCATAGAAAGAAGAGAGGGGTTTTTCAAGAAGATGTTGCAGAGCCGTTAAATATTACGCGACAATAAGAGTCGAGCAATCGATTGGATGAATTTTTTTATTCGCAGACTAACTGAAAAATTCTTTTTTTGTTTAAAATAAAAACAGTTTTGTGGGATTTTCGTGGCATAAAATAAAAAACAGCGCAGACACATGGTTAAACCAACATGTTGCACTGTTTAAGGAAGCCACTTGCCGGGCTTGAACCGGCGACCTCTTCCTTACCATGGAAGCGCTCTACCAGCTGAGCTAAAGCGGCATTATCATTAATACAAATAGTAGGATAACGAATATTAATGTATTTGTCAATATATTTTTTATCAAAAAAATGTGTTTTTGTACTAATGAAACAATTCTTAGAAAAAAGTAAAAATAACAAAAAATGCTAACGGTTTCTTCGAAAATATAGTAAAAAATTTTAAAAAAAGTATTGCGTTATTTGAAAGAAATTGATATTATATTCATGTACTTGATTCCGGCATAGCTCAGTTGGTAGTAGCGCATGACTGTTAATCATGATGTCGTAGGTTCGAGTCCTACTGCCGGAGTAAATAAAGCTTATGCAAAGAAAAAGAAATCCAATCACTTGGGTTTCTTTTTCTTTTATTATTATGATAAATCAATCTTTCTGTTTTTGTCACGTATGTTGTAATCTTTACGAAAGAGTAGAGTTGGCTACTCATAATCAACCATACTTCCCATCATCGCTAAATACAAAATAAATCAGCATTCCTACACCAATCAAAGCACAAACTGCACCAAGAAAAGGAATGACATTCCCAAAGTTATCTGTATTCATAAGTATGCCACCACCCACAAACAAAAAGCCGCCAGCAATCAGGTTTTTCATTTTATTCATTCTCCTTTCTTACGTTATAGTATTTCCTTCTTTCAATGAGTATTTTGAAAGCTATCTTATTGTATGATGTTCTTCTAGACCTTTTCTTTATTATACAGTCCATTTTCGTTATCTCATAGAAATATTCTTTTTTATTTCTTAATTGTCAAATTAAGTTAGACAGATC
>NZ_KV833923.1:0-221 GCF_001837725.1 Enterococcus sp. HMSC072F02 | reverse complement strand
AAAGACGAATCAGAACTTGAAGAAGTAGTCGCTGAAGAATTTATCCGCAGCCGAAAGGCCTACGGCTCAAGAAAAATAAAAAAAGCCTTATCAAAACGAGGCATTCAGATCAGCCGACGAAAAATTAGTAGAATCATGAAAAATAGAGGATTAAAATCGAGCTATACTGTTGCTTATTTTAAAGTACATCATTCTACTTGCAATGAAGCCAAAACGACAAA
>NZ_KV833922.1:0-23048 GCF_001837725.1 Enterococcus sp. HMSC072F02 | reverse complement strand
TGCACCTTTTACTTGACTAATCGTAGGAAAAAAGGCTGTGACAAATGTCTTGTCACAGTCTTTTTTCTGAATAAACGGTGTTCTCCTACGTTGTCCGTTTTTTCTTGTTATACAAGTCTAATACAACGGCTAAAAGCAAGATCAACCCTTTGATCGCCTGTTGCCAATCTACCCCAACGCCTAAAATCGACATGCCATTGTTCAATACACCCATGACCAAGCCACCGACAATCGCCCCCATAATCGTTCCGATGCCGCCAGATGTCGAAGCACCACCAAAATATACTGCCGCCATCGCATCTAGTTCCATCGAAGTACCCGCTTGAGGTGTCGCCGCATTTAACCGAGCTGCTAAAACTAATCCAGCTAAAGCTGCCATGACTCCCATGTTGACGAAAACCCAGAACGTGATCCGCTTTGTTTTGATTCCTGATAGTTCAGCCGCTTTTCGATTTCCGCCCGTCGCATAAATCTGGCGACCTGCTACTGTTTTATTTGTCAAAAACCCATATGCCGCGACGATCAAACCGAGAATGATCAAAATGATCGGATATCCTTGATAAGAGGCAAAGATATAAGTTATCCCTAGTACAACGACTGCTGTAAATACCGCCTTTACCAAGAAAGCTGTTGGAGATTCCACTTCAAATAAATGATTTTTCCGACGATTTCTTGTTCGCCATTGTCCAACAACTAACACGATGGTGATGATCATTCCTAAAATCAATGTCAAGAAGTGAAGGCTACTTCCTTCGCTTAAGTCTGGTAAATAACCCGTAGACATTTTTTGGAAAACAGCTGGAAAAGGTGCCAGAGATTGGCCTCCTAGAACAACTTGTGTCAGTCCACGAAACATCAGCAATCCTGCTAAAGTCACGATAAACGCCGGTATCCCAGCATAAGCTACCCAAAAACCTTGCCATGCGCCGATCAGCCCGCCTACTGCAAGACATGTGATGACTGTCACCCACGGGTTCATTTGGCGATTGACCATCATCATGCCCGCAATTGCACCAACAAACGCCATCACTGACCCTACCGACAAATCCACATGACCTAAGAGCACAACTAATAACATCCCTGCAGCTAGTACTAATATATGACTATTTTGCAAAACAAGGTTAGTTATATTCAATGGACGCCAGAAAATACCATCTGTCATCAATTGAAACGCAATAAGTAGTCCCGCTAAAATGATCACCATGCTGTAGTGACCAAAAAGATCAGCTGCTCTACTTTTCAAATTTAGTTTTTTCTCTTTTTTATCCGTAAGATTTTTTGCTTGTTCCAACTTACCCCACCTCTTCTTTCGTCATTAATTTCATCAAGGCTTCCTGATCTGCCTCTTCTCGCGAGACTTCTCCTGTAATACGTCCTTCGTTCATCGTATAGATCCGATCACACATTCCTAAGATTTCAGGAAGTTCAGAAGAGATAAGACAGACAGCTTTGCCATTTGCTGCCATTTCTTCGATAATCGTGTAGATCTCGTATTTTGCCCCAACGTCTATCCCACGGGTTGGCTCATCTAAAAAAAGAATATCGGGTTGTGTCATCAGCCACTTGGATAAAACGACTTTTTGTTGATTCCCACCACTAAGACTACTGACAATTTGATGGATGGAGTTTGTTTTTATACGCATCTTTTTCCGGAAATTTTCTGCCTCAGTTACTTCTTTTTCTTTATCTAATACTCCTTTTTGACTTATTTTATCCAAACTGCTCAGCGTCACGTTTTCCCGAATATCCATCAGCAGATTCAGTCCTAAAGATTTTCGGTCCTCCGAGACATAAGCGAGTCCGTTTGCAATGGCTGAAGGAACGGTCTTAACTGATATCTCTGCCCCTTCCTTTAATATACGTCCGGATATCTTGCTTCCATAAGAATGTCCAAATAGACTCATAGCGAATTCAGTTCTGCCCGCTCCCATCAGCCCAGCTATTCCTACAATCTCTCCTTTTTTCAAATGCAAGTTGATATGGTCGTTTATGATTCGCTCCTGATCAAGAGGGTGATAGACCGTCCAGTCTTCTACTTTAAAATAAACTTCTCCAATATCCGGTTTTCTTTCAGGATAACGATCAACTAAATCTCTGCCCACCATCCCGCGAATAATACGCTCTTCGCTGATCATTTCATTTTCTAGCGTCTCAATCGTCTGTCCATCCCGTAAAATAGTGATTCGATCTGCGATATCCACGATTTCATTCAGCTTATGTGAAATAATGATGGAGGTTACACCCTGCTCTTTCAGCTCTCGGATCAATCTCAGCAAATTCGCGCTTTCTTCTTCATTCAATGCAGCGGTAGGCTCATCCAAAATCAATAGACGGACGGATTTTGATAATGCTTTAGCTATTTCAACTAGTTGCTGTTGCCCTACGCCAATCTGGGATACTAGAAGATTCGGGTCGATAGACAAACCGACTTTGTTCAGCAATTCATACGTTTTCTTTTCTGTCAGTTCCCAATCAATCACGCCTCTTTCTGCTTGTTCATTTCCGAGAAAAATATTCTCTTTTACTGAAAGATAAGGACTTAGTGCTAATTCTTGATGAATGATGACGATGCCTTTTTCTTCACTATCTTTCAAATCTTTGAATTGACACAGCTTTCCATCATAAAAGATTTCCCCGTCATAGGAGCCATATGGATATAAGCCGCTCAAGACATTCATCAATGTTGATTTTCCCGCTCCGTTTTCTCCGCACAATGCATGGATTTCCCCACGTTCAATCATCAGATTCACGCAATCTAACGCTCGGATTCCAGAAAATTTTTTGGTGATATCTGCCATTTTTAAAATACAATCCGCCATAATTCTTATCCTCTCTCTGACTTAGATCTCTTTAGTTCCTTGTTTGGTTCCTCTCAATTTTTCAGATCGGATTCTTTATAATAATCTGTGTCGATCAGCTCTGCTTGATAATTATCTTTATCGACAGATACTGTATTTGCTAAATACGTAGGAACAGTTTTCACCCCATTATCATAAGTTTCAGTATCATTGACCGGAACCTCTTCTCCATCACTGATTGCTTTGATCATTTCAATCGTATTTTTTGCTAAGATACGTGTGTCTTTAAAGATCGTTTGTGTTTGTTCCCCGGCAATGATCGATTTGACGCCAGCAACTGTCGCATCTTGTCCAGTAATCACAGGTAAAGGTTTACTTTCACTCCCATACCCCACGCCTTTTAATGACGAAATGATTCCTAAACTTATTGGATCATATGGCGACAAAACAGCATCCAATGTTTGGTCAGTATAATTTGCGCTTAACAGATTATCCATCCTTGCTTGCGCCGTAGAACCATCCCAGCGAAGCGTAGCGATTTGACTGAAACTCGTCTGTCCAGATGGCACGATCAACTGACCGTTGTCCATATATGGTTGTAAAACAGACATCACTCCGTTGTAATTAATTAGTGCATTGTTGTCGTCAGGCGAGCCACCAAATAATTCAATCGTGAATGGCCCTTTTCCTTCTTTCAATCCTAAGTGCTCTTCAATATAAGCTGCTTGCGATACACCTACTCCAAAATTATCAAAAGTCGCGTAGTAATCGACATTTTCTGAATTCATCAGTAAACGATCATAGGCGATTACCTTGATATCTGCTTCTTTTGCTTTAGCTAACACATCAGTTAAAGCTGAACCATCGATAGAAGCAATCACAAGTGTATCTACCCCTTTTGTAATCATATTTTCGATTTGCGCTACTTGATTTTCTACTTTATCTTCTCCGTATTGAAGATCTGTTTTATAACCCAGTTTTTCTAATTCTGAGACCATGTTGTTCCCATCAGCGATCCATCTTTCTGCTGATTTGGTCGGCATAGCGATTCCTACATACCCCGTACTATCATCTGCAGATCCTGAATTGCCACACGCACTTAATAGAATGCTTGCGGTCAAAATAGCGATACTCCCAAGAATCTTTCTAAATTTGTTTTTCATTTTTTATCCCCCATTTCAATTGATACACCGAGTATAGCTAATAAAGAAAGCGTTAACATTGATTTTTTTATGGGATTTACTTTAAATTTTTTAGGTGTTCTTTTTTTGTCTTGGATTTTTTTAAGTTTCTTGGATTTTTTTCGATTAATTCCTTTTGACTTTGATTTTCTCCTTTATCTGATAAGATAGTACTAACAAATCCAGATGGAGTGATCTAAAGTGAAACGTGTTTTATTTTTTTTAGCCCTTATTGTAATCGCTTACCAAATGATGGGGTGTACACCTAATACAAAGGAAGCACCTGACCCACTAGTCGTTGGTTTTTCGCAATCAGGAACGGAGAGTAGCTGGCGGAAAAAGCATACTGAATCAATTATCACTGCGCTTGAAAAAGAAGATTATCAAGTTCTCTACCGAAATGGCTACATGAATCAGGAACGGCAAATCCAAGATATACGGACATTTATTGCCTATAAAGTGGATATGATCATTTTTACTCCATTGCAAGAATCCGGGTGGGACTCTGTATTAAAAGAAGCAAAGCGAGCAGAGATCCCTGTCATACTTGTCAACAGACATATTCAAACGAATGATCCCGAACTTTTCGTCACCCACATCGGCCCCAGTTTCAAAGCAGAAGGAAATCGGGCGGGTTTATTTGTCAGCAATCACTTCACAAATTCAAAGAAACAGGAAATCAGAATCCTAGAACTTGCTGGTTCAGAGAACTCCACACCGACCAAGCTACGCTCCGAAGGATTTTTGGAATCAATCAATCGTAAACCAACCCTAAAAAAAGATGGAACTATTGACCATAAACCTCCAATGACTATTGTTCACCGAATTGTCGGTGATTTTATTCGGATGAAAGGAAAAGACCAGATGAAACGATATTTAGAAACAAATGATTTATCCGAAATCGATGTATTATACAGCCATAGTGATGAAATGACTCACGGTGCTTTAGCTGCGATAAAAGAAACATCAATCAAACCTGGAGAAGATTTGATCATTGTAACGATTGATGGACAAGAAGATATGATCGAGAATCTACGCTCAGGAATCGTCAATTGCGTAGTCGAGTGTAAACCTGATGTCGGCTGGTATGTAGCCAATACCGTTACTCGTTATTTTGGAAATCTTCAAACAGGAAAAACACTACCTAAAGATATTTTTATTTCCGAGACTGTCTTTTCCCAACAGAATATAGCTAACATCCCAACCAGAAATTATTGACTGGAGAAGTATCATGACAAAAAATTTAAGCATAAAACAGATTTTTGCCCAAGCAAACAAAGCCATGCTTCTATTTGCTGTTATCCCTTTGCTACTGAGCATACTGTTATATTCGCAACAGCTTTTGATTTATCAACAGACGATCGCAAATATCCAAAAAGCAGATGCAATTGCTTTGAAGGTTGATCAAAAAGTTTTGGAAAGTATGTGGGACTTGATTTCTGGCCAAGTAACCGTAGATGAGTTCAATAAGGAAAATATCCTAGAAGAACTTAGGAATGACATTCGAGAGATCAAAAATAATACCAATACACTTAAAGAAATTAGTACGTTAGATGTATCGTTACGTACGATCGATACATTGGAAGATTATCAAACTGAGCTCATTCATCATATCTTGGCAGAAGATTTTATGGATACCAATGAACAGATCATCAATCAGGTAGATTCTGTCACTCAACTACTGTCAGATATTTTACAGGACTTTGTTCGTGTGGAAAGCGACTTAGCAAGTCAAAAAAATACGACGCTTGTCCGCTCACTCATTTTATTAACAATAGTAGAATTGGGGGTTCTTAGTACTATTTTTTTCTATGCGAAAAAGAATCGTCGCTTTTTAGAACAAAAGGTCCAAGAGCCGATCAATCAGCTGATCACAATGTCCGAACAGCTTTCTTCAGGAAATCTTGGATTTCGTTTAAACATGCCAGAAACACAAGAACTACAGATACTTACCGCTAGTATGAACAAAATGGCGGAAGAACTAAACCAGTCTTTACGGGAAAACGCTTTGAAACAATACCATTTAGCACAAAGTGAAGTTCGTGTATTGCAAGCTCAGATTACTCCCCATTTTATTTATAACAGTTTGGATGCCATCATTTCTTTGATCGAACAAGACTGCTTTGAAGAAGCTCTGACTATGACCCATGCACTTTCCGGCTTTTTTCGTACGTCTTTAAGCAAAGGACAAGACTGGATTCCTCTTGAAAAGGAAATCAGCCATATCAATGATTATTTGGTCATTTTAAAAATAAGATATAGACATATGCTTGACTATAAGATCGATATACCAGAAACACTTTTTCCTGTTTCTATTTTAAAGATGATTTTGCAACCATTGATCGAAAATGCTGTGTACCATGGAACAAAGTATGTTCGTCACAAAGGATTTATTCGTATTACTGCATGCAAAATCGACGAAATGATCCAATTCAAAGTCATAGACAACGGTATTGGCATTCCTGCAGAAAAACTAGCAGAAATACGTAAAGAGTTAGCCAAAGGGATCGATTCAGATTTCAGTATCGGCTACGGGCTTTACAACGTAAACAAGCGTCTCCTTCTCTATTACGGAAATAATCAAAAACCTATCACGATTGACAGCAAATACCGAGAAGGGACAACTGTCACACTGACGATTCCTATATCTCCCAAAACAATTGGAGGAAACAAATATGTATAAAGTTTTTATCATCGAAGACGAATACCTCATTCGCAATAACTTACGGGAACAAATAACTGCCCTTGGTTCATATTATCCAATCACATATGTCGGGGAAGCTGGAGATGGTGAGATGGCACTGTCTTCGATTATCGACTTACAGCCCGATATCATTCTGACTGATATCCAAATGCCATTCATGGACGGTTTGACTTTTTCAAAAGAAGCAAGGAAACTGCTTCCTTGGACTCGCCTCATATTTATTAGCGGATTCGACGATTTCGATTATATGAAAGGGGCAATCCAAGTACAGGCAGATGATTATCTACTTAAACCAATTAAAAGCAACGAATTGAAACAAGCAATAGAAAAAGCAGTGACTGCTTTAGACTTGCAGCAAAAAGAAACGCTCCCTTCTTCTGACCTTGTTTTCGAATTGAAAAAAAATCATTTCTTGAACGGTTTGTTCAAAGGCTCACTTACAATCAGTGAAACATTGAAACTTGCTGAATCTTTCAATCGCTCTTTAGCAGGGAAAAAAATGACCGTATTATTAGCAGCAAACCAAGTCAGTACAGACTTTGAAGATTACGCTCATCTCAGTGATTATTTGAAGTTTTTATTTAGGGAGAATCAACAAGTGATTTTTTCTGCTGTTTCCTCGCGATTCATTAAATTTTTAATAGTTGATCCTCTTGAAGAAAATGTAATCGAGACCAGTTATCAGGTAGCCCAAACGTTGGTCCATGAATTAGAGAAGGGACAAAAAAATAATTTTTCTGTCGCCATCGGTCCTGTCGCAGAAAGAATCAGCGAATTACCTGCATCTTTCGAGATCACGCAGATGATACTTGAAACTGCCAGTTCCCTTAAAGATCAAATTATCAGCTATGAGGATTTGATTAAAGAAGCGAAACTTCCAGTTGATTCTGTCTTTTACTTTGATCTCTCACTTGATTTGTCTTCATTATCGAAAAACGAAGTATCTAAGTACATCGAACACTTGACGGAACCACAAGGCACACCAACTCGAACACGATTATATCGTTTATTTGTCTTGACTAAGCTACTCCAGCATGTCTGCCTGAAAGAAAAGGAAATCCCGCAAGAAATGGTTCATTGCACATCCACCAGTCAACGCTTAGCAATCAGCGCCGACGATTCGCTTTACCGTTCGACTGTTTATATGTTCATTTCTTTCTTAACTGCTCTGCCCTCACAGCCTTCAAGGAACAAATATCAGCCAATTTTGAACCATGCATTGGATTTTATCAAAGAAAATTTTACCGATCCAGATATGTCCTTAACTTGGGTCGCTCAACAAGTTGCATTAAGCCCTTCTCATTTCAGTACGATTTTTTCTCAATCGTTTAACCAAACATTCATCGATTATCTGACAGAACAAAGAATCGAATTAGCAAAAAAATTATTACAGCAATCAGACTATCGTATCTCAGATATTGCTTTTGAGATTGGTTATAATGACCCTAACTATTTCAGTTATTTATTTAAGAAAAAACAAGGGATTTCCCCAAAAGAATATCGGACACAGATTTTCCTTGAAAACAAAAATAAATAATAAATAAAATCCGTACAGTGATACTCTTTCCCGTTGTAATTAAAAAAAGATGGAATATCTCGAAGCTGAAAATAGCTTTCAAGATATTCCGCCTTTTTAATTGATCGCACCGTTCACCTGCATGACAACTTTTAAGGTAAAATGTTTCCAGCAGCACGGTACAATTCGTACCAATCTTCCCGAGACATATTAATTTCTGATGCTTGAGCGATTTCCTTGATTCGCCCTACGTTCATCGTACCGGCGATTACTTGCATATTGGCTGGATGGCGCAAAATCCAAGCAGAAGCCAAGCCAGTTGGTGTCGTTTGATATTTAGCTGCTAGTTCTTCTAATGTTTGGTTTAATTCAGGGAATTTTTCGTTCCCGATAAATACACCTTCAAAAAATCCATACTGGTATGGCGACCACGCTTGGATCGTCATATCATGCAAACGGGAATAATCAAGTACACTACCATCATGGTCGATACTTGCTTCATCTGTCATATTGACATGAATCCCTTGATCGATCATTCCAGTATGTTTCAAGCCAAATTGCAGCTGATTAGCTACTAATGGTTGACGAACATATTTTTTCAGCAATTCGATTTGCATTGGTTTTTGATTGCTGACACCAAAATAACGGACTTTACCTGATCGTTCCAATTCATCAAATGCTTCAGCTACCTCTTCTGGTTCTACCAATGTATCTGGACGATGAAGAAGTAAAGCATCCACATAATCCATTTTCAGACGGGTCAAACTTTTTTCCACAGATTCAATGATATGTTTTTTAGAAAAATCAAACATCACACCTGGAACGATTCCACATTTTGTTTGAATAAAAAGATCTTCTCGTTTGATTGATGTTTTTGCTAGAGCATCTGCAAAGATTTCTTCACATTCACCGTTCCCATAAATATCTGCATGGTCAAAAAAATCAATGCCGTTTTCATAAGCTGTCTCAATCACTTTTACTGGATCTTCCGCATTGTTGATACGCATACAGCCTAAGATCACTGCAGCTACTTTCTGGTCAGAAGTACCTAATTGAATTTTTTTCATCTGAACTCCTCCTTATTTATATACACAACAAAAGTGTACCACACTCTTTATGAAAAGGCTTCACTAAAATCGACACTTCCGACTATATTTGTTGTATTTTTTTATAAATGGAAGCAGCTGATTTACTTCACGACCAGTTCGCTATTGGCAGCTTTTTCTCCAATATCTGTACGATAAAATGTTCCATCTGTCGTTTTATCCATTAACGCGGTGTAGATTTTTTCCTGTGCTTCTTTGATCGTCTCACCATATGCTTCTACTAAATAAAGACGACCTCCTGCTCCAACTAGTTTGCCGTTATTTGAGGAAACTCCAGCATAGTAAACAGAAAGCTCTTCTTCCAGAAAATCTGGTAGAACCATTCCTGTCTCATATTCTTCGGGGTAACCGGCAGCTGCCACCACAACACCTACATTGTATCCTTCTTGCTGCCACTTTAACTCTACTGCACGTTTCTCTAATAAATCATCGATTACTTGCGCAAAGTCACTCTTCAACCGAGAAAGAACGACTTGCGTTTCAGGATCACCGAAACGAGCATTAAATTCGATCACTTTTGGTCCTTCCTTCGTAGCAATCAAACCCGCATATAAAACACCCGTGAAAGAGCGTCCTAGTTCTTTCATTCCTAAAGCCGCTGGTTTCAAAACTTCTTCCACAGCTTTTTCAATCATCTTTTTTGGAATTTGCGGTACTGGTGAATAAGCTCCCATCCCCCCTGTATTTGGCCCTTTATCGTTATCAAATGCCCGCTTATGATCTTGCGAAATGACCATCGGATACACCTTGGTATCACGGACAAACGCCAAAAGGGAGAATTCTTCTCCTGCCAAAAACTCTTCTACGACGATTTTTTTGCTGCTGTTCCCAAATCGATGCTGGTTCAACATTTGTTCTGCCGCATCCAGCGCTTCCTTCACTGTTGTAGCCACGACTACACCTTTTCCAGCTGCTAAGCCATCCGCTTTCACTACGATTGGCGCACCGTTTTCTTTGATATACGCTGCTGCTTTTTCGTAACATTCAAAACTTCTGGATTTAGCTGTCGGGATTTGATACGTCTCCATCAATTGTTTAGCAAAACTTTTCGAACCTTCGATCAGAGCTGCTGCTTTTGTCGGACCGAAGATTTTCAATCCTTCCGCCATAAAATCATCGACGATTCCATTTAATAAAGGAACTTCAGGACCAACGATACTCCAATCAATAGCCTCTTTCTTAACAAAATGAATTAATGCTGAATGATCTTGATCACTGATAGCGACACAATTGATACCATCCTTTGCCATTCCAGGATTTCCTGGCGCACAATACACAGTATCCACCTTCGGACTGTCTAAAAGTTTTTTACTTATTGCATGTTCACGACCACCTGCACCGATCACCAAAATGTTCATTTATCCGACTCCTCTCTAATGTCTAAAATGCCGAACATCAGTAAAGACCATTGCTAGATCGTATTTATTCGCCATATCAATAGAATCTTGATCTTTGATACTTCCGCCTGGCTGAATGATTGCTTTTATACCATGTTTGGCTGCATATTCAACTGAATCATCCATTGGGAAATAAGCATCGCTAGCTAAAACTGCACCTTCCATTTTCTCTTGCGCTTGTTCAATCGCAATTTTTACTGAACCGACTCGATTCATCTGACCGGCTCCGATTCCTACTGTCTGACGTTCGTTTGCCAGCACGATCGCATTAGATTTCACATGTTTGACAGCTTTCCAAGCAAACGCCAATGCTTTTACTTCTGCTGGAGTTGGCTTACGTTTTGTCACGACTTTCCACGCTTCTTCGTTTTCCATTGCCAGATCTTGATCTTGTACAAGAAGTCCACCTAAGACTGAGACCGTTTCTTCTCGATTTTGACTTTCTTCTTGCGCAAAGTCTATTGTCAGTAATCGGATGTTTTTCTTTTTTTGCAGTAATTCCAAAGCTTCTTGTGTATAAGAAGGGGCAATGATGATTTCTAGAAACAGCTTATGCATCTGTTCTGCTGTTGGCAGATCTACTTCTCGATTCAAAACGATGATCCCACCAAAGATTGAAACAGGATCTGCTTCATATGCTGCTTCCCACGCTTCTAAAATCGTAGATGCTGACCCAATACCGCAAGGATTCATGTGTTTCAAGGCGACTACCGTTGGCTCGTCATATTCCTTCATAATCCGTAACGCAGCATCCGCATCACGGATATTATTATAAGAAAGTTCTTTCCCATGGAGTTGTTTTGCTGCTGCGATCGAATATTTTTCCAGAAGAGCGGACTGATAAAAGGCAGCGGCTTGATGACTATTTTCACCGTAACGAAGCGTTTGTTTTCGTTCATACGTAAGTGTCAATTTTTCCGGTTCTTTTTCTTCCACCCAATCCGTTAAGTATTGAGCGATCAGTGCATCATATGCAGCAGTATGACGAAAGACTTTTGCCGCTAGTTTTTGTCTGAAAGAAAGTGAAGTATGCCCATACTGACGTAATTCTGAAAGTACCTCTTCATAGTCAGATGGATCAACAACAGCGGTGACAAATTCATGGTTTTTTGCTGCACTACGGAGCATACTAGGACCACCGATATCAATGTTTTCAATAGCTTCTGCTATTTCGACATCTTGTTTCATAATCGTTTCTTTGAAAGGATATAAATTGACACAAACAAAGTCGATTGGTTGGATATTTTCCGTCTCCATTGCCTCCATGTGGCTAGGGAGATCGCGTCTCCCTAAAAGACCACCATGGATTTTAGGATGAAGTGTTTTGACACGACCATCCATCATTTCAGGAAACCCTGTCACTTCTTCGATCGAAAGCGTTTTGATCCCAGCTTGATCCAATGCATGCTTTGTTCCTCCTGTTGAAATGATTTCTACTCCTTGTTCAATCAAACCTTGGGCAAATGCTACAATCCCAGTTTTATCTGATACACTGATCAATGCTCTTGTCATTTCAGATAGCCTCCATTTTCAATAATTTCACTAATCACTTCTGGATAGATTCGATGTTCTACTCTATGGATTTTTTCTTCTAAAGAATCGAACGTGTCCTCCTGTTCGATCCTCACTTTTTCCTGTCGGATGATTGGTCCAGTATCTACACCTTGGTCGATATAATGAATTGTGACACCCGTTTCTTTTACTCCAGCTTCAAATGCATCACGAATGCCATGCAAACCAGGGAATGAAGGTAAAAGAGATGGATGGATATTGATGATTCTTTTATCATAATTTTCCAGCAATACTGGTCCAATGATTCGCATGTATCCAGCTAGTACAATCAAATCGATCTTTTTTTCTTTCAATTTATGCAAAATCGCTTCTTCATACTCTTTTTTGGATTCAAATTCTTTAGGTGAAAAACAATCTGCCGGTACATCCAATGCGACTGCACGTTTCAAAACATATGCTGCAGGCTGATCACAAAACAACCAGTCAATCGAAGCTTCCAATCCTTTTTTTGATAAATAATCGGCTAGCGCTTGAAAGTTGCTTCCGTTTCCAGAAGCAAAAACAGCGATTCTCATCGTTCTTCTCCTGTAAACACCACACGATGTTTTTCTTTGGCGATCACTTTCCCGATTTCATAAACTTTTTCGCCAGCTTGCTCAATCTCGTGTACGATTTCTTTTACTTTTGCTTCCTCGACTGCTAAGACCATCCCAATGCCCATATTGAATATTTCATACATCTCCATCATAGGAATCTCACCATATTTTTGTAAACAGCCGAAGATCGGAAGAATCGGCCATGTGCCAAGTTTGATTTCAGCAGCCATAGATTCTGGTAACATTCGTGGGATATTTTCTACAAACCCTCCACCGGTGATATGTGCAGCTCCTTTGATTTTCTTTTCTTTGATTAGGGGAAGCAAGGAAGAAACATAGATTTTCGTTGGTTCAAGTAATACTTCGCCAAGTGTTTTTTTCAATTCTGGCAGTTTTGATGATAAAGAAAACTGCTGCTGCTCAAAGAAAATTTTGCGAACAAGAGAGTACCCATTTGAATGGATTCCGCTAGATGCTATTCCAAGCAACACGTCTCCTGGGTTGATTGTTTCTCCTGTCAATAATTGAGATTTTTCAGCTATCCCTACAGCAAATCCGGCTAGATCATAATCATTTCCAGAGTACATACCGGGCATTTCAGCTGTCTCTCCGCCAATCAGTGCCATATTTCCTTGAACACACCCATCCGCTACACCTTTTACTACATTTTCTAAACGTGTCGGATCATTTTTCCCCGTTGCTAAGTAGTCTAAGAAATACAACGGCTCTGCGCCTTGTGCTAAGATATCATTGACACACATCGCTACGCAGTCAATTCCGATCGTGTCGTGTTTGTCCGCTTCGATTGCTACTGCTAATTTCGTCCCTACACCATCGGTCCCCGAAACAAGGACTGGCTCTTTTAATTGAAAGACCGATAAATCGAAACAGCCGCCGAATCCTCCTATAGCGCCCGTCACACCTAATCGTTCCGTTTTTTTGACATGCTTCTTGATCCGTTCTACTACTTCATATCCAGCTTCGACATCTACGCCAGCTTTTGCGTATGCATTTGCCATTGGCTTCATATGCTCCCTTCTTGATCTGCTTTTAAAAGAACGATACTTTTTCTTTTAGTGATTCCTGATATTTTTCTTCATAGTCATATAACGGTGTCGGATAATCTCCGTTGAAATAAGCCATACACAATCCTGAATACGGGGCATCTTTTTCCAGACCGATCGATTCGATTAGACCCTCTTCACTTAAAAAACCTAAAGAATCGGCACCGATACATTCTTTGATTTCATCAATCGTATGATTGGCCGCAATGAGTTCTTTACGCGTTTGAATATCAATCCCATAAAAACATGGATATTTCAAAGGAGGAGAAGCAATCCTCACATGTACTTCTTTTGCTCCTGCTTCTTTCAAAAGATGGACGATCCGTCTGCTTGTCGTGCCCCGAACGATCGAATCATCAACCATGATCACCTTTTTCCCTTCCACTACCCCGCGTACAGCAGACAATTTCATTCGGACCCCTTGCTCTCTTAGCTCTGGCGTCGGCTGGATAAATGTTCGGGCAATGTATTGATTTTTTACTAATCCAATTTCATAAGGGATACCGCTAGCTTCTGCATAACCACTTGCGGCTGACAAAGAAGAATTAGGTACACCAACAACCATGTCTGCTTTTACTGGCGATTCTTTCGCTAAATTCCGTCCCATATTTTTCCGGGCAGTATGCACATTGATCCCTGCGATATTTGAATCCGGTCTGGCAAAATAGATATATTCCATCGAACAAATAGAAAGCTGCGTGTCCTTCGTAAAGCAATCAATCTGGATTCCTTCGTCATTGATGATCACTATCTCACCAGGCTGGACATCTCTTATAAAACGTGCCCCAATAACTTCTAATGCACAAGTTTCCGAGGCAATCACGTATGCTCCGTTTTTCATTTGTCCGATTGCTAATGGACGAAAACCATTCGGGTCCAAAGCGGCAATCATTGCCGTTTCTGTCATTAATAAATAGGCAAAGCCACCTTTGACTTCATTTAAAGCACTTTTCAATTTATTTAAAAAATCTGTTTCTTCACTTCGTCGGATCAAATGCATCAATATCTCCGTATCGGAGTTGGAATGGAAGATTGCCCCATTTTCCTCTAACTCTTTTCTAAGGGAGCGAGCATTGATCAAGTTACCATTATGCGCTAAGCCGATCGACTGATCATGAAATTTGAATAGAAAAGGCTGAATATTGTCCACACTTCCATTGCCTGCTGTTGCATAACGTACATGTCCGATTGCAGCTTCTCCTATTAACTGCTGCAATTTTCTTTGATCTTTGAATACCTCAGAAAGTAGACCCAGATCTCGATGCCCCATGAGTTTCCCTCGATCATTGGACACGATACCCGCACCTTCTTGTCCTCGATGCTGAAGACTATGGAGCCCGAAGTATGCCACACTAGCGGCGTCTGGATGACCCCAAACACCGAAGATCCCGCATTCTTCATTTAAACTCTTCACTTCATAAGACATACGATTGCATCCTCCCAGCACTTTCTTGCTACTGCTGTTTCTATTTTGATTTGACCGTCAGTTGCTGATATTTCGATTAGCGCTTCATCCGTCACCTTACCTGCTAAAACAGCAGCATCTCCCATCATTTCTTCGAATCGTGTCTGGTTTTCCGGTGCAACTGTCAATACAAACCTTGATTGAGTTTCTGCAAACAATTGAGCAGAGGGCAAGCCAAACTGCACAGATAAACCTAACTGATATTTGAAAGCTGATTCTGCCAGTGCAATTGCCAAACCACCTTCTGAACAGTCATGGGCACTTTCAATCAATCCATTTTGGATGGCTGTCAATACTAACTCCTGGTTTTTCTTTTCAACGGCTAGATCAAAGTTTCGAATCACCCCTTCGATTCTTCCAAGCTGCATCTTTTGTAATTCACTGCCATCAAAATCTGCAAACGTCTTGCCTAATATATAGATTAGATCCCCTGATTTTTTGAATTCTTGAGTAGTGATATGTTCATGTTCCTCGATCAATCCGACCATACCGATCATCGGTGTTGGATAGATTGCTTGACCGTCCGTTTCATTATATAAAGAGACATTTCCTGAAATAACAGGAGTTCCTAACGTTTCACACGCAGCAGCAATGCCGTCAGCTGAAGTCGATAATTCCCAAAAAACTTCTGGTTTATCAGGAGAACCATAGTTCAGGCAGTCGGTGATCGCCAAGGGTCTACCACCGCTAGCAATGATATTTCTAGCTGCTTCTGCCACTGCTATTTGTCCTCCGACTTTTGGATCCAAATAGAGATAGCGAGCGTTGCAGTCTGTGGTCATCGCTAATGCTTTATTCGTCCCTCTGACTCTCATCACAGCCGCATCGCTTCCTGGACAGACCACTGTATTGGTTTGTACTTGTGAATCATAAGTTTCGTAGATTGAACGTTTCGAAGCAATCGTCGGTTGTTGCAACAGATCAAGCAATACTTGTCCAGGTTCTTCAATAACCGGCTGATAAGAAGCCAACTGCTGAAAATCTGCGATTCGAGCTGGTTCTTTCATCTCTTTATGATAGACTGGCGCATCTTCAGCCAGCGCATCGACTGGCAGATTCGCTACTTCTTTCCCTTGATGATATAGACGATATTGCCCGTCGTCTGTTACTTTACCGATAGTGACTGCATCTAGATCATACTTCTGAAATAGTTCTTGGATTTTTTCCTCCTCTCCTGATTTG
Organism: Enterococcus sp. HMSC072F02; assembly: GCF_001837725.1. NCBI lineage: Bacteria > Bacillati > Bacillota > Bacilli > Lactobacillales > Enterococcaceae > Enterococcus > Enterococcus sp. HMSC072F02. The sequence goes on along the minus strand of NZ_KV833922.1, from coordinate 6,527 downwards.
ACACAAATCAACATCCGTTCTTGTGATTCGGATAGCATCATTTCATAAGGCGTCATTCCAGTTTCTCTTTGTGGGACTTCGTCTAATGTCAATATAAGTCCTGAACCAGCTTTTGAAGCCATTTCCGCACTAGATGAAACAAGTCCTGCTGCTCCCATATCCTGTATACCTACTAGAGAATCCGAATGATGCAAGATTAATTCCAAACACGCTTCAAGCAGTAGCTTTTCCATAAAAGGATCCCCTACTTGTACAGCAGAACGTTGCTGTTCTTCTTCTTGACTAAATTCTTCTGAGGCAAAAGTTGCGCCGTGGATGCCGTCGCGACCTGTTTTTGCTCCTACATACATGATCGAATTGCCGACACCAGCAGCTTGCCCTTTCTGGATATCTTTGTGTTCAATCAAACCTACACACATTGCATTGACTAATGGATTTCCTTCATAACAAGGATCAAATGCAATTTCGCCACCTACAGTCGGTATGCCGATACAATTGCCGTATCCGCCGATACCTGCAACTACTTCTTCTAGTAAATATTTTGTTCTTGGATTATCTAATTCGCCGAATCTCAATGAATCTAGCAACGCAATTGGACGAGCACCCATGCTGAAAATATCTCTGATGATTCCGCCAACTCCTGTCGCAGCTCCTTCATAAGGCTCCACGGCTGAGGGATGGTTGTGACTTTCTGCTTTGAAGACAACTGCTAGTCCATCACCGATGTCGACGATGCCTGCGCCTTCTCCAGGCCCTTGCAAGACATGAGGTCCACTAGTAGGAAATTTGCGTAGAACCGGTTTAGAATTTTTATAGGAACAATGTTCGCTCCACATAACAGAAAACAGTCCAGTTTCCGTATAATTAGGCATTCTTCCTAAGATATCTTCTTCGATCATTCGATATTCTTCATCAGTCAATCCCCATTCGGCATAGATTCTTTTTTTCTTGATCTCTTCAGCTGTCGGCTCATTCAATGTTTTCATCTATACGGTCACCTTTCCGAAGTTTTTTAAAATGGAAGCAAAGAATCGTTTCCCATCTTCTGATCCTAGCAAGTCTTCTACTGCACGTTCTGGATGAGGCATCATTCCTAACACATTCCCCGCTTTATTCGTAATCCCTGCAATGTTTTCCACGCTGCCGTTGATGTTGTCATTATAAGTAAAGACGATCTGATTATTTTCCTTTAGGTCTTCAAGTGTTTCTTCGTCACAGAAATAATTTCCTTCCCCATGAGCAACTGGAAGAGAGATTATTTCATCTGCTTCATATTCTGAAGTAAAGGCCGTCTTAGGATTGACTTTCAATGGTACAGTTTTACAAATAAAATGCAAAGACTCATTTCGTCTCAGTACACCTGGCAACAGTCCAGCTTCTGTCAATATCTGGAATCCATTACATGTACCGAATACGGGTTTCCCTTCTTCAGCAAAACGAATCACTTCTTCCATGATTGTAGAAAACCGAGCAATCGCGCCGCATCTCAAATAGTCACCATAGGAGAATCCTCCCGGCAGTAAAACCCCATCAAATCCTTCTAAAGAGGACTCATCATGCCGTACAAATTCGGCATCAGCGCCCATGATCTCGCGAACTGCCCATAACATATCTGCGTCACAATTTGAACCTGGAAAAACGATGACCGCAAATTTCATGTTATACTTCCTCCATTTTTTTGATTTCATATCGGTATGTTTCCATATTTACATTTGCAAGCAACTTATCACAAATCGTTTCAATCACTGTATCGATTGGTTCTTCTGTATCAGCAAGTTGTATCTCAAAGTATTTTCCGATACGGATATCTTCGATTGTTTCATATCCCATACGATGGACTGCTTTTTTTACTGCTTCTCCTTGAGGATCTAATACTGAATCTTTATAGGTTACATAAACTTTTACGAAATACATCATACTCGCTCCTTTTCTTCAGTTAGTTCCGATAGACGGTTATATACTTCTTGATAGACTGGAATCAGATTACCTAAGCCTCTGCGGTAAACGTCTTTGTCCATATGTTCATTCGTATGTTCATCCCATAATCGGCAAGTATCCGGTGTTACTTCGTCCGCAAGTAATATTTTTTCATTCGACCGACCAAACTCTAGCTTGAAATCTACTAAAACCAGACCAACCTTAGCGAATAATTCGATCAAAATTTTATTGATAGCTAATGCTTGGGTTTTCAGCTCACTGATTTCTTCCGGTTTTGCCAGTTGCAAGTAATAGATATGCTCTTCATTGACAAACGGATCATCCAACTGATCATCCTTATAGTAGAATTCAACGATTGGCTTGATTAATTTTTTGCCTTCAGGAACACCTAGACGTTTTGAGAAACTTCCTGCTGCAATATTTCGGATCACCACTTCCAGAGGGATGATTTGTACCTTTTTTACTAATTGTTCGGTTTTAGATAATTGTTCAATAAAATGATTTTTTATTCCTCGCTGGGTCAGATAGCGGAAAATCGTACTTGTGATTTGATTATTCAATTCTCCTTTCCCACTTATCTGATCTTTCCTCGCGCCATTCAACGCAGTCGCCTGATCTAAGTATTCTACCCAAATCAAGTTTTCATCAGAGGTAAGATATAATTTTTTGGCTTTCCCTTCGTACAGAAGTTCTTTTTTCTCCATGTCCGATTCTCCTTTTTATTTACATTCAAAGCAAATACAACGATTTTTGTTCGTGTTTTCACTTTTAATTTTAACAATCATCTTTTTAGAAATCAATATAAATATGTACATTAAAGGCATTAGATTCTTTTAATGTTCGTGTTTTGTTGTAAGTACAAAATCCCCCTCATCAACAAGCGTTTACATTTATATATAATGATGGTATATTAAAATTAACTAAAAATTTGGATAACTGGATCGAGGAGGCACTTGCCGATGGAAGATGCAATAAAACAAGGTCAGCTTTTTTTATCAGAGTTAACGGCTGAAGAACGTTCCTGTCTATATAATGATTTGTTGTCGATCAAAGACGTTTATTTATGCAATAAAGATACTAGTTTTTATACCTTTCGGAAAATCCGCCGAGCAGCTAAGCGTTGCGCTGAATGCCGTAAAAGGACTTTTCGTTATCGAACAGAACACAAAGGCGAACTTTTAATCAGTCAGATCCACGAGCAGAAACTTTTCAAAAATCACTATCGTATCCAGATCTTATTTAATGGACAAGAGATGGAATATACTTTTCTCGAAAATTTGCTGCAACATCTCCATAACCAGCATTTTAGTTATAATAGCCAAGCCATTTACGCTTAATTCCTCTATTTTTTGTATATAAAGAGGTAGTCGCTTTATTCCTATCATTGATAAGAAAACATAATAAACTAAAAAGAAGCAGAACCGCTAACGGATCTGCTTCTTTTTTGGTTATTTTTGCTATTCTATTTTAATTAAATTTTGCAACTCACTCTTCTTTATTCCAAACCTACTCGTTTGAATATCACGTCAACGTTTTTCAAATGATGATGATAATCAAAGGCATCGTCTATTTCTTCTTTAGATAAGACCGATGTGATGGTCGGATCTTCTTCTAACAGCGGGCGGAACTGAACTTGGTTGTCCCAAGCATACGCAGTTTTTGGCTGAACAAGATCATAAGCTTCTTCTCTTGTCATTCCCTTATCGATCAATTTCAGCATAACGCGTTGGCTATAAATCAAACCAAATGTTGCAGACATATTCCGCTTCATGTTTTCAGGAAAGACCGTTAGATTTTTAACGATATTGCCAAAACGATTTAACATGTAATTCAATAAAATCGTGGTATCAGGCAAGATGATTCGCTCTGCTGAAGAATGAGAAATATCTCTTTCATGCCATAATGTGACATTTTCATAGGCAGTGACCATGTGTCCGCGCACCACTCTGGCTAGACCAGCCATATTTTCTGAACCGATTGGATTCCTTTTGTGTGGCATAGCAGAAGAACCTTTTTGACCTTTCGCAAAAAACTCTTCTACTTCACGTGTTTCAGACTTTTGCAATCCGCGTATCTCTGTTGCAAAGCGTTCAATACTTGTAGCAATAAGCGCCATCGCTGAGAAATATTCAGCATGTAGATCCCGAGGGAGAACTTGAGTAGAGATTTCTTGCGGACGGATTCCCAATTGTTTACATACATACTCTTCAATAAATGGCGGGATATTTGCGAACGTCCCCACTGCTCCTGAGATTTTTCCTGCTTCTACTCCTTTTGCCGCATGTTCGAATCGTTCGATGTTCCGTTTCATTTCTGAATACCATGTGGCAAGTTTCAATCCAAAAGTAGTTGGTTCAGCATGGACACCGTGTGTTCGACCCATCATCACTGTATATTTGTGTTCTTTTGCTTTTTCGCCAATGATTTCTGTAAAACGTTTCAGGTCTTCCCGTAATATATCATTTGCTTGCTTGATGAGATAGCCATAAGCAGTATCTACGACATCCGTACTTGTTAGACCATAATGGACCCATTTTCTTTCTTCTCCCAATGTTTCAGAAACTGCTCGTGTAAAAGCAACGACATCATGGCGTGTTGATTTTTCGATTTCCAAGATCCGATCGATATCAAATGATGCATGTTCACGGATTTTTTTCACATCTTCTTGTGGGATTTCACCAAGTTCTGCCCAAGCTTCATCTGCTAAAATCTCGACTTCGAGCCACGCACGGTATTTGTTCTCTTCCGTCCAGATATTCCCCATTTCAGGGCGTGTATAACGTTCTAACATGTTTTTTCTCCTCTAATCCCAAATATTCGTTTGTTTGATTTCTTCCAGCGTTTGCTGGATGTCTTCTGTCAAGATAGTGATATGTCCCATCTTGCGACCTTTTTTCGCTTGTTTTTTTCCATAGAAATGGAATTGCCAGTCTGGCTTATTCTCAATCAAGCGATAGCTTTCCAACAGTTGTTCTCCCAAAACATTGACCATCACTGCATTGCTTGTCAGACGAACTTTTTCTCCTAATGGCCAGCCGCAAATACCTCGAATATGGGCATCGAACTGACTCATAGAACAAGCTTCGATAGAATAATGCCCAGAATTGTGAGGACGAGGGGCTAATTCATTCACATATAACCCGCCTGTTTTTGTTAAGAACATTTCTACCCCTAGAGCACCTGAAAGACTTACTGCTTCTGCAATCACACGGGCAATACGCTCAGCCTCCTCGATCACATCCTGATCAATCGCAGCTGGAGCAATCGTTTCGTGCAGAATGTTGTTTCGATGGATATTTTCCACGACCGGAAAAGTTGTGAAATCTCCTTGTCCATTTCCTGCTACCATGATCGAAATCTCTTTTTCAAATGGGATCCAAGCTTCTAAAACACAGGTTCCTTCTCTTAAAAGATCCATTGCAGGGGCCAAGTCTGCACGACTTTTCAAAACATACTGCCCCTTGCCATCATAACCGCCTCGAGTGGTTTTCAAAACGCAGGGATAACCGATCCCGTCAATCGCATCTTGGATATCTGTCGGACTGACGATCGTTGCATAAGGAGCAATCACGATGTTGTTCGTTTCCAAAAAAGATTTTTCCAATAGGCGGTCTTGCGTAATCGCAAGCAAGTCTGTCCCTTGAGGAATAAATGACATGGGTAAGATCGCATTTAGCGCCTCTACACTGACATTTTCAAATTCATAGGTAATGACATCTGTTCTTCTAGCAAGCTCTTTCAGCGCAAAGGTGTCATCATAGACACTTTCAATGTGCCAATCTGCAACTTGTGCGGCTGGACAATCACTTACAGGATCCAGCACACCTACTTTAAAGCCCATTTCTTTTGCACTAATCGCCATCATACGACCTAATTGACCGCCGCCGACGATCCCGATCGTTGAACCAGGCAACAAAGGTTTAACCAAGTTGATCACTACTTTCTATAACAGTTTTAGCCAACATTGAACGTCTTTCAGCCAATTTAGCCTCCAATTCTAAATCATACATGGAAAGCATCTGTATCGCAAGTAGTCCAGCATTAATTGCTCCAGCTTTTCCGATTGCCGTAGTAGCCACAGGCACGCCTCCAGGCATTTGAACAATCGACAGAAGCGAATCTAAACCATTTAATGTTCGTGATTGGACCGGTACGCCGATAACCGGCAAAGTTGTTTTTGCCGCAACCATCCCCGGTAGATGGGCGGCTCCACCTGCTCCTGCAATAATGATTTTGATTCCTTTTTCTCGAGCGCCTTGTGCATATTCAAACATCAAATCTGGTGTGCGATGAGCAGAAACGACTTTTTTTTCATAAGACACACCGAATTCTTCCAATATTTGACATGCTTCTTTCATTGTTTCCCAATCTGAAGTACTCCCCATGATCACAGAGATTTTTGCTGTCATTGTTTTTCCTCCCAGTTTTTCTACATCCATATTTTAACAATCGTATTTTTTGATGTCAAAGAAATTTCGAATATTGATAAAGAAAACCATTTTATTGTTCGTGTTTATCCAATACATAAAAAAGGACGTGACAAAAGTGATGTCACATCCTTTTTCCTACGATTAGTCAAGTAAAAGGTG